>JAAYRP010000064.1 GCA_012518715.1 Alcaligenaceae bacterium
TGCGCAAAAACATTGAGCAATACCTCTGAGTCAGAGTTCGTATTAATATGACGACGATCAATGCTAAAAAGCTCCTGGCGTAGCTGACGCCAGTTGCTCAAGTTGCCATTATGCACAAAGCTAATACCAAAAGGGGCATTAACATAAAAAGGCTGCACCTCGTCAGCATTTTCAGCACTATCTGTGGTCGGATAGCGGACATGACCCACGCCCGAATTGCCCACTAAGCTGCGCATATTGCGTGTACGAAATACATCACGGACCAAACCTGGTCCGCGATGAGTGTGAAAAAAGTAATTGTTGTAGGTGGTTATTCCTGCAGCATCTTGGCCTCGGTGCTGTAGCAGCAATAAACTATCGTAAATCAATTGATTTACTGGCCCACGGCCGACGACCCCTACGACTCCTGACATAATGTTCTATCCATAATGTTAATAAGGTAACCACGCAGCCACATCGGGCGGCAAATAGGATTTTATACCTATTATTACATTGGTGGCAGTATTTGCTAAGGTGGATTGTTGCCACCACGGCTCAACAGGTAGTTGCGTGTAGCCTGCTACTAAAATCACACCTAAAACTATCACACTACCTTTGGCTAAACCAAATAGAGCGCCAAGACTATGATCCGCTGAGCCTAAACCGGTATGCTCAATCAGCGCATTTAATGCCATATTTAGCAGGCCTACGCCAAGCAAGGCGACAAAAAACGTGGCAATATAACCCACCGCTGTGCGCAATAAGGGCGTAGCAATTAAATTTTCTAACCAACCGCTGGTTTGTGGCCCCCACCAAATCGCTGCCATAAATGCTGCCACATAAGCCACCAGTGACATCAGCTCTTTCATTAAACCGCGAGCAAAGCCTAACACGCTGGTTAGGCCAAGTACGGCGAGCAGTACATAATCAAAGCTATTCACTACTTGGATGAAATAAAGCTATTTTCGTAACCCAAGGAGCGTAAGCGAGCTTGAGCGGCTTGAGCGGCTTGGCGGCTCGGAAAGGGCCCCACGCGCAAGCGATAAGCAGGTTTACCTGAAACTGTTGCGGTTTCTACATAAGCATTGCTCACCCCTGCCGCCACAAGTTTAGCGCGTCGTGCATTCGCATCGCTTTGTGAAGAGTAAGCACCGATTTGTACCACGACAGCCCCCTGCTGCATTGTAGGTGCTGATGTGGTTTTGGGTGGGGTTCTGCCCTCGAGCAATGCTAAGGCTACCGCCCCGTCATCCGTACGCACAGGAGCTGGTTTGGGCTTTGGCTCTGGCTTAGGTTCGGGTTTCGGTTTTGGTTCGGGTTTTGGTTCTGGCTTAGGCTCGGGTTTTGCTTGAGCTACAGGCTCCACACTAGGGGGCAAAACGGTAGGTTCTGGCTCAGACACCGTAACGGGTGTTTCGATTAGCCCGGGGTCTTCGGTGTTATCTATTTCCTGCTCGAACACAGGCTGCTCTAAACTTTCGGCAAGACGGTATTTTTCTTCTGAAGGTGGAATAATTGATGGAATTACACTTACCACCTGCTCTGGCTCTTGTGTGCTTTTATCACTAATAAGAATAGGAATAAGCACAATTGCTGCTAACACCAGCACTACAGCACCAATCAAACGCCGACGCGCCCGATTACGCAGCTCAATGAGCTGATCATCACTGGAGCCTCGTGTTGTTTTTACTGCTGCCTCTTTACGTGAAAACAGTCCCATTTAAATTTTAAAACCTATAACAAGTCAGTGGGCAAAATAAATCATGAAATGCTATTTTAGCCTCTTTTGAATAAATTACAGTCGCCCTAAATGCGTTAGCACTGGCCCCACCGCAAAAAATGAGCCAAACACTAAAATTCTATCATTTAGCTGTGCGATCTCTTGTGCTTTTACAAACGCTTGCACCATATCAGTACAACTTTGGATTTGTACTGTGCTCTTATCCACCCTAGGCTGCGAGCTACGCACACCAGGACTTAGGGCTGTAGACCCTGTATTATCGTCTATATCCGGCGCTTGCACGACTTGGTTAACCAATTCTGACAATTCCTCTGCCATCAAGGCTCGAGGGCCGCTTAAACTAGCACACAACCAAATATCGACCCAGGGTGCTAAACGCTGAATCACGGCCTTGGCATCTTTATCTTTGAGCATCCCCACCACAGCAATTGTTTTTGCATGCGGTTGATAAGGCATCTGCTGTAAGTTTTGTGCCAAAGCCCCTGCTGCATGCGGATTATGTGCAACATCCAATATCACGGTAGGCTGCCCCGGTAAAATCTGCATACGTCCAGGTACAGCCGCACGCAACAGCCCCTCGCGTACTGCGCTTGCCGGTATCACTAATTGCATACGCAATGCCTCTAATGCTGCTAAAACAGCCGAAGCATTCAAAAGCTGGTTGACCCCACGCAATGCAGGATACGCCAAAGCGGGACGACGTTGCTCACGCCCGGCAAATGCCCACTGCTGTGCATCGCCTGAATAGTTAAAATCCACGCCAAACTGCCATAAATCAGCCCCTACTTGGCGAGCATAGCGAGCAATCGATGCCGGTGGCATCGGATCAGCACAAATGGCTGGTTTATCAGCACGAAATATATGAGCTTTTTCCCAACCAATTTGCTCTCGGTCATCGCCCAAATACTCCACATGATCAATATCCACACTTGTAATAATGCTGCAATCCGCATCTACCACATTGACGGCATCTAAACGCCCACCTAGGCCGACCTCTAGCAACATCACATCGACGTTTGCGTCCATAAAAGCAGTTAATGCGGCAAGCGTAGAAAACTCAAAGTAGCTCAGGGAAATAGCACCCCGTGCTTGCTCTATGCGCGCAAATTGGGTGGTAATCACTGCGTCTTCAACAAGAGCACCATTAATACGTATACGCTCGTTATAATGCACTAAGTGTGGTGATGTGTACGTCCCCACTCGATACCCAGCCGCTAATAAAATTGCCTCTAGCATCGCACAGGTTGAGCCTTTGCCATTGGTCCCACCCACCACAATTTTTAGTGCCGTACTCTGCTCAACACCCAAACGTTGTGCTACCTTGCCGACTCGCTCTAGCCCCATATCAATGACCTGTGGGTGTAAGCGTTCCAGATGAGCTAACCATTGGGATAACGGACTATCTTGATCTAAGGTTGTGGTGTTCATAACTGTCATCAAAAAGTAAAAGCGGTAGGCGCCCATCATAGCACCTACCGCTCAAAAAATAACCGATAAATGCGTTATTTACGGCGCGCAGGAGGAATATCCGTACAAGCACCTAACGAGGCGGCCGCAGCCATGCCAACTGACTCCCCTAAAGTGGGATGAGGATGGATAGTTTTGGCAATATCCACTTGATCAGCACCCATCTCAATCGCTAAGACGATCTCACTAATCAAATCACCAGCACCCACCCCTACGATACCTCCACCGAGAATACGCTTGGTTTCTGCATCGAATAAAAGCTTAGTAAAGCCCTCATCACGATTGTTCGCAATGGCCCGCCCTGAAGCCTGCCAAGGAAACAATCCTTTTTCGATTGCTATACCCTGCGCTTTGGCTTGCTCTTCGGTCAGCCCCACCCAAGCTACTTCTGGGTCAGTGTAGGCGACGGAAGGAATCACACGTGCATCAAAGAATGATTTTTGCCCTGCGATTACCTCTGCCGCCACATGACCTTCGTGGACGGCTTTATGCGCTAGCATAGGTTGCCCCACAATATCACCAATGGCATAAATATGCGGTACATTGGTACGCATTTGATTATCAACAGCAATAAAACCGCGCTCATCCACACGTACACCGGCATTTTCAGCGCCGATTTTCTTGCCATTGGGGCTCCGTCCTACCGCCTGCAACACAAGGTCATAGCGCTGGGGTTCAGCCGGAGCGCCTTCGCCCTCAAAACGCACCCAAATGCCATCATCCTTGGCCTCAGCAGAGATAGTTTTAGTATTGAGCATAATCTGATCAAAACGATGTTTGTTTTGATTTTGCCATACACGAACTAAATCCCGATCGGCGCCTTGCATCAGACCAGACTGCATTTCCACAACGTCTAAACGTGCACCCAGCCCCGAATAAACCGTACCCATTTCGAGGCCAATAATACCGCCCCCGATAATAAGCATTTTTTCTGGAATGGATTGCAGCTGCAAAGCCCCTGTAGAGTCGACAACGCGAGGGTCGTCTGGAAGAAAAGGCAGTTTCACAGACTCGCTGCCTGCCGCAATAATGGCAGATTTAAACCCAAGTGTCAGTGTTCCTGCTACATTTTCCACTTGAAGCTGATGTGGTCCAATAAAGCGCCCCGTTCCAGTGATGACTTCCACCTTGCGCGCTTTAGCCATGCCGGCCAAGCCTTTGGTTAGTTTTGCAATCACACCGTCTTTGTAGCCGCGCAGGCGCTCTAGATCAATACTCGCTTCGCCAAACTGAATGCCCTGCTCAGACAACGTTTGGGCGGCCTCATACACACCTATGGTATGTAATAGAGCTTTAGAAGGAATGCAGCCTACGTTTAAACACACGCCGCCTAGGGTCAAATAGCGTTCAACCAGAGCTACCTTTAGCCCTAAGTCTGCGGCACGAAAAGCCGCCGAATACCCACCGGGCCCTGATCCCAAGACCACCACATCAAACTGCTGCTCCGATTCAGTCGACACGGGCGCTGCAGCGACTGGCTTAGGTGCTGCAGCAGCAGGTGACGCCGTCTCAATGCGCACAATAGCAGAGCCCTCAGAGACTTGATCTCCTACTTGAACCAATACCTCTTTTACCACCCCCGCATGACTGGCGGGGATTTCCATCGAGGCTTTATCGGACTCCACCGTAATCAAGCTTTGCTCAAGCTCAATTTGATCGCCCGGCTGCACCAGGACCTCGATCACATCAACGCTTTCAAAGTCACCGATGTTTGGCACGACAATATCTTGTGTACTCATCAATGCGCTCCTTAAAGGACAATGCGACGGAAATCAGCCAATAACTGACCTAAGTACGCATTAAATCGCGCCCCTGCCGCCCCATCAATGACCCGATGATCATACGATAACGACAACGGCAACATCAGCCGAGGCTCAAAGTCTTTACCATTCCAAACCGGCTGCATCGTAGAACGTGATACCCCTAAAATAGCTACCTCGGGAGCATTAATAATAGGAGTAAAGTCTGTACCACCAATACCACCTAAAGAGGAAATGGTAAAGCATCCGCCTTGCATTTGAGCCGCACTCAGTTTGCCATCTCGCGCCAAAGCAGCGAGCTCTGCGGTTTCTTGGGCAATATCCAAAATACCTTTTTTATCGGCATCTTTAATCACCGGTACAACCAATCCATTTGGTGTGTCCGCAGCAAAGCCAATATTGTAGTATTTTTTAAGGACCAGATTATCCCCATCTAGCGAGGCATTAAACTCAGGGAACTGTTTTAAAGCCGCCACACTTGCTTTGATTAAAAAAGCTAGCATCGTCACGCGCACCGCCTGACCTGATTTTTTACCCTCCTCGTTAATTTGCTTACGAAAGGCTTCTAGCTCTGTGATATCGGCCACATCATTATTCGTAACATGCGGAATCATCACCCAGTTACGATGCAAGTTCGCGCCGGAAATTTTTTTAATGCGTGATAGCGGCTGGATTTCGGTTTCACCAAAGCGTGCAAAATCCACCTTCGGCCAGGGCAAGACCTGGAAATCACCCGATACCGTTGCAACCCCGGCGGCAGGTGCGGCGCCACCTACGGCCCCACCTGCTAATGCCTGCTTAACAAAATTACGCACATCCTCCGGTTTAATACGACCTTTGCTGCCTGTTCCCTGAACGAGATTTAAGTCTACCCCTAGCTCACGAGCAAACTTACGTACCGACGGTGAGGCATGTGGCAGATTTCGTAAAGGCACATTGGCATCAGCAAAAGAAGAGGTTGGTGACTCGCGCTTAGGTGGGCTAGAGACCATCGCCCCCCCACTGCTTTGCCCCACAATAGCAGAAGGCTTTGACTCCACTTTTGGTGTAGTAGATGCAGCAGGCGCGGGGGCTGCGGCTGGGGCGGCCTTTTGCTCTTTAACTGTATCCGTACCGCTCATGGTTAGCTCTAAGATATCTGAGCCTTCAGACACCTTGTCACCTACCTTAACAAGGATTTTTTGAATCACGCCAGCATGACTCGAAGGCACCTCCATCGATGCTTTTTCTGTTTCGAGAGTAATTAAGCTTTGATCCCGCTCAATCGTATCGCCCTCGCTAACCAAAACCTCGATCACATCCACATCATGCGCATCCCCAATATCAGGAACACGTACCACGACGGTTTTTGTTTCTGTGCTCTCTGCAGCAGCGGTCACTGGCGCCGCTGAAGCGGACTCTGCTGGCTGCTCAGCAACAGCTGCACTTGATGTCTGCGCTGTTGCTGAAGCATCAGCACTTTCTAATTCTAAAATCAACGAGCCCTGACGAACTTTATCGCCCAACTTGACCTTGATAGATTTCACCACCCCAGCATGGCTAGAAGGGATTTCCATCGAGGCCTTGTCCGATTCCACAGTAATCAAGCTGTCCTCTTGGGCTACCGTATCCCCTTCGTTGACAAGGATCTCGATCACGTCCACATCTTCATCACTGCCAATATCAGGGACAACGACTTCAATAATTTCACTCATGACTTGCTCCCCTCTTTAAACGTGATGAGGATTGGGTTTATTTGGGTTAATCCCGTATTTATCAATGGCCTCAACCACTTTATCCATACTGATTTTGCCTTCGTCTGCTAAAGCGCGTAAAGCACTCAACACCACAAAGTAGCGATCGACCTCAAAGTGAGAACGTAGCTTGGCACGGAAATCCGAGCGACCATAACCATCGGTTCCCAATACACGATACGCTCGGTTTTGCGGAATAAACGCACGAATCTGATCGGCAAAAGCTTTGATATAGTCGGTAGATGCCACAATAGGCCCTTCGGTTTGCTCAAGCTGAGCAGTTACATAGGGCTTAGGCGGTTGGGTATCACGCGGGTGTAGTAGCGCATAACGCTCGCAATCCAAGCCATCGCGGCGCAGCTCTGTAAAGCTAGTAACACTCCACACATCCGAGCCAATCCCCCAGTCTTTTTCAAGCAAGTCTTGCGCAGCAATAACCTCACGCAAAATCGTGCCCGACCCCAGCAGCTGTACGCGGTGTTCGCCGTCCACAGACTTGAACTTATACATGCCGCGCAAAATGCCTTCTTCATCACCCGCTTTTAAACCTGGCTGGGCATAGTTCTCATTCATCAAGGTGATGTAGTAATACACATCCTCTTGTTTTTCCACCATGCGGTATAAACCATCACGGATGATAACGGCTACCTCATGAGCAAAAGTAGGATCATAAGACACGCAATTGGGAATAACAGAAGACTGAATATGGCTATGTCCGTCTTCGTGCTGTAAACCCTCTCCGTTCAATGTGGTGCGACCGGCCGTCCCTCCAAGCACAAAACCACGTGCCTGCATATCACCGGCCGCCCATGCCAAGTCACCAAAACGCTGGAAACCAAACATGGAATAGTAAATAAAGAACGGGATCATGATGCGGTTATTGCTGGAATAGGAAGTAGCCGCCGCAATCCAAGAGCTAAACGCACCAAGCTCATTAATGCCTTCTTGCAGAAGCTGACCGTTTTCCGCTTCGCGGTAGTACATCACCTGGTCTTTATCCACCGGGGTGTATTTTTGCCCTTCAGGAGCATAAATTCCAATCTGGCGGAATAAACCTTCCATACCAAAAGTACGCGACTCATCCGCCAAAATGGGCACAACACGTGGACCTAATTGTTTATCACGTAGCAATTGATTTAATACGCGAACAAAAGCTTGTGTTGTGGAAATTTCACGCCCTTCGGCCGTAGGCTCAAGTACCGCTTTAAAAGTATCTAGGCTAGGCGCAGGCAAATGCTCATCGGCTTTTATACGACGTTTTGGTAGGTATCCCCCTAGGGCCTGACGATGCTCATGCAAATAACGCATTTCAGGCGAATCTTCGGCAGGCTTAAAGTAAGGAACCTCTTCGAGGCGCTCATCAGGGATTGGGATATTAAAGCGATCACGGAACTCACGTAAGGACTCAACATCCAAGCTTTTTTGTTGATGCGTGGGGTTTTTCGCTTGCCCCACATGCCCCATCCCATAACCTTTAATGGTTTTAGCCAGAATCACTGTAGGCTGACCCTCGTGCTTAACGGCGGAATCAAACGCCGCATACACTTTATATGGATCATGTCCGCCACGATTTAAACGCCAAATCTCCTCGTCACTCATGCGACTGACCATCTCAAGCAGCTTGGGATGCTTACCAAAGAAATGTTCGCGCACATAAGCGCCATCATTGGCTTTATAGGCTTGATATTCGCCATCGATGGTGTCTTCCATCACCTGACGTAAAATGCCCTCTTTGTCACGCGCTAATAAAGGATCCCAGTACCCGCCCCAGATCAGCTTGATGACGTTCCAACCACCCCCACGGAATACACCCTCTAGTTCCTGGATGATTTTGCCGTTACCACGTACGGGGCCGTCCAAGCGCTGCAGGTTACAGTTAACCACAAAAATCAGGTTATCCAGTTTTTCTCTTGCGGCTAAGCCAATCGCACCTAAAGATTCTGGCTCATCCATTTCGCCATCGCCCAAAAACACCCATACTTTGCGGCCAGAGGTGTCAGCAATCCCACGAGCGTGTAGGTATTTTAAAAATCGGGCTTGATAAATACCCATCAGTGGCCCTAAACCCATTGATACAGTTGGGAACTGCCAAAAATCAGGCATAAGCTTAGGGTGAGGATAAGAAGAAAGCCCTTTGCCATCGACCTCTTGACGGAAATTATCGAGCTGCTCCTCGGTCAACCGACCCTCTAGGTAAGCTCGCGCATACATGCCAGGAGAGGTATGGCCCTGAAAGTAAACCAGATCCCCGCCTCGACCATCGCTA
Organism: Alcaligenaceae bacterium; assembly: GCA_012518715.1. Lineage (GTDB taxonomy): Bacteria > Pseudomonadota > Gammaproteobacteria > Burkholderiales > Burkholderiaceae_B > Paenalcaligenes > Paenalcaligenes hermetiae. The sequence goes on from JAAYRP010000064.1 coordinate 8,947, forward strand.
TCGGCTTTCCAAAAATGGTTTTGACCACACTCGATCATGGTCGCCAACGAAGCAAAAGAGGCAATATGACCACCTAAACCACCACCATCTGGAGGCGTTTCTTGGTTGGCTTTAACAACCATTGCCATCGCATTCCAGCGAATGTACGAACGGATACGCTCCTCTAGGACAGGATCCCCTGGATATTTGGGTTCTAAACCTACAGGAATCGTATTAACGTAAGCCGTATAAGGAGAGAAAGGAATACGTGACCCAGAACGACGCGCTACGTCAGTCAAGCGCTCAATTAAATAGTGGGCTCGAGCCGGACCTTCGCGGTCCAATACGGCTTCTAGAGCCTCTAGCCATTCTTGGGTTTCTAAGGCTTCATCATTATCTACGTGAGCCGAATTATATACTTGATCAAGAGAGGACATAGGGCGTGTCTCCGGTGAATGAATATGAAGTCCGCTCTGACAAAGTTCTGGCATTATTATTCGCGTCTCAAACACTGTCAGATGGCACGAACCGCAAACATAAAAAACGATTTGTTCTTATGCTTGACCTATTCTAGGAAAGAAAAGCAAATGGCTCAAGCAAAATTTCATTTTATGGTAATAGATTTCATATTGCGAAAAGCAACCCATAGCAATACCATAGCATTCACGCTTACAATATTGCTTAGTCTTTTTTATTACTGCTATGGCTAATCACTCTAAAAAGTCTCTCATCCCCTCTACTTTCTACGAGCAAGCACGCCACAACCGGCGCGGCTTTTATTGGCTTACACCGGTTATCGTATTAGTCTTGTATTTATGCGTGATGGGGGCGTTTTTTTGGTTGCAACGGCTGCAACATGACAGCGTCATGTTCATCACCATCGACCAAGAAATCCGACAACAACGCCTGCTTTTAGTGGTTGTTGCCCTGTCGCTGGTGATTATTTTCAGCCTATTAGCTTTATGGCGCTACACGCGTTTTCGCTCCCATGCCGAGGCCGCACTCATCGCAGAAACAGGCTTTAGACGCGCCATGGAAAACTCCATGTCAACGGGGATGCGCGTTTTTGACATGTATGGGCGTATAGCCTACGTCAACCCTGCTTTCTGCCGCATGATTGGCTGGAATGAGGCCGATTTAATCGGACGCACAGCCCCTTTCCCTTATTGGCTACCTGGGCGTCATCAACAGCACCAAGAGATTCTCGACCTACTCATGTCGGGTCGCACACCAAGCAGCGGCCTAGAGGTCGAAGCGCAACGGCGTGACGGCTCACGCTTTACTGCCCGCATGTACGTGTCACCTTTACGCGATCCAAACGGCGAGCAAATCGGCTGGATGACCTCCATGACCGATATTACTGAGCCTAAACGGATTCGCGAAGCTCTCACCGCCGCACATGAGCGCTTTATGACCGTCCTGGAGGGCTTGGATGATGCCATTTCTGTTGTAGCTGATACGCCCGAAGGCCTAGAGCTGCTTTTTGCTAATCGTACTTACCGTCGTATTTTCGGCGCTCAACCCAATGGGCATGCTGAGCTTATGGGGGGGCGATTAGGACGCTTTACCGATGAAACCGTCGAAACTTTTTCCTTATCCGCTCAGCGTTGGTTTGAGGTCCACCACCGAATGCTAGCTTGGACGGACGGCCGACGGGTACGGCTACAAGTGGCTCGCGATATTACTGAGCGGCGCCAACACGAAGAAGCGTCTCGTATTCAACAAGAAAAAGTCCAGCTCACCAGTCGTCTTACTACCATGGGAGAAATGGCATCCTCTCTGGCTCATGAGTTAAACCAGCCCCTAACGGCGATTAGCAATTACAGCATGGGGGCAGTGGCTATGGTAAAATCAGGGCGATACAATCCGGAAACATTAATTGACGCGCTCGAAAAAGCAGCTGCTCAGGCAGAGCGCGCAGGTAAAATCATTAGTCGCATTCGCGAATTTGTAAAACGCAGTGAACCTCGTCGCCAACAGGTTCCATTAGCTCAAATTCTTGATAATGCGGTGGCTTTTGCTGATATTGATGCCCGCAAACGGCAAATTAAAATTGAAGTCAGCTTACCTACCCCCATCCCGGATGTATTAGCTGATCCCATTTTAATTGAACAGGTATTATTAAACCTGCTCAAAAATGGGATCGAGGCGATGGAAAATAGTGATTATCCTATTTTGCACGTTTACGTTACCCCACTCGAAGGTAACTTACTTGAAATCGCTGTCGTCGATAGAGGCTATGGTCTAAAAGACCCTGAGCGTTTATTTGAGCCTTTTTACAGCACAAAAAACGAAGGTTTAGGCATGGGCTTAAATATCTGTCGTACTATTATCGAATCCCATCATGGGCGTCTCTGGGCCACAGATAATCCAGATGGCGGTACGATTTTCCGTTTTACTCTGCCCTGTGCCCACCCCTCACAAAACACAACCACGCATTCCGAGGAGATTCAAGCATGAGTAGTACCCAAATGTCTTGCACTGTATTTATCGTAGATGATGACGAAGCCGTGCGTGACTCGCTCCGTTGGCTACTTGAAGCCAATGGTTATCGCGTCAAATGTTTTGCGGCGGCCGAAGAGTTTTTACAGCACTACGATGCCGAGCAAGTTGGCGTACTCATTGTCGATGTGCGTATGCCCGGCATGAGTGGTTTAGAGCTCCAAGAAGCGCTCATCGCCCGCAAAGCGCCTTTACCCATGGTCTTTATCACCGGACACGGTGATGTCCCAATGGCAGTCAGCACCATGAAAAAAGGGGCTGTGGATTTCTTAGAAAAGCCTTTTAACGAGGCTGATCTACGGGCTATTGTGGCGCGCATGATTGACCAAGCCATTGAGCTTGCCGATCAAGCCGCTCAGCAGCGTAATCACGAGCAGGTCTTATCCCGTTTAACCGCACGTGAGCAACAAGTCCTTGAGCGTATTGTAGCTGGCCGCCTGAATAAACAAATCGCAGGCGATCTTAATATCAGTATTAAAACCGTAGAGGCGCACCGCGCCAATATTATGGAAAAACTGGAAGTCACCACGGTGGCCGATTTAATGAAAATTGCTTTAGCAAAAACCGGAGAAAACTAAAATGAGTTCTAGCAGTGCGCGCCCTATCGATGGCAAAGCATTAGCACAGCGTGTACGTGCCGAAGTCGCACAACGTGTTGAAAAACTAAAAACCCAAGGGATCACCCCGGGCCTAACCGTTGTGCTCGTCGGCGAAGATCCTGCCTCACAAGTCTATGTGCGCAATAAGGCCCTAGCTTGTGAAAAAGCAGGCATGAAATCCGATGTGATCCGCCTTCCTGCCACGACCTCTCAGGCCGAACTGCTAGCGCTTATTGACCAGCTCAATCAAGACCCCACTGTGCATGGTATTTTGGTGCAGTTACCTCTCCCAGATTCCCTCGATGAACACGCTGTGATCGAGGCCATTGCCGCCACAAAGGACGTGGACGGTTTTCATATTAGCAATGCTGGACTCTTATTAACTGGCAAACCACTTTTCCGCCCTTGTACCCCTTACGGGGTCATGAAAATGCTCGAGGACGAACAGGTGAATCTGCGTGGTGCCGAAGCCGTGGTAATCGGTGCAAGCAATATCGTGGGTAAACCCATGGCATTGATGCTACAAGCCGAAGGAGCAACGGTCACCATCTGTAACAGCAAAACCAAAGATCTTGCTGCTCACACCCGCCGTGCTGATGTACTGGTGGTCGCTGTAGGCCGCCCCCAAATGATCACCGGGGACATGGTTAAACCTGGCGCTGTTGTTATTGACGTAGGCATTAACCGTCTCGAATCCGGCAAGCTAGTGGGCGATGTGGATTATGACTCTGTCGCTCAAGTCGCCAGTGCTGTTACCCCTGTGCCTGGTGGTGTTGGCCCCATGACCATTGCCATGCTGCTCGTCAACACCGTTGAAGCAGCCGAACGTCTTATTTAATTTTTACTACCATCATGATGACCAATCCTTTGCTTGCACCCATTACTGAACTCATTGATTATGCAGCGATTCAAGCTGATCATGTTGAGCCGGCGATCACTCAACTACTGCAACAAGCACGTCAAGCAGTAGAGCAGATCGCACAACAATCAACACCGACATGGGAGAGCACTGTTCCTGCCTTACATCTCGCCACAGAACAATTGTGGCGTGCTTGGACGGTTGTAGGACACTTGGATTCGGTCATCAATAGCCCCGCTTTGCGCGATGCCAAAAACCAATGTTTGCCGCGCATCACCGAGTTCTCTACATGGATGGGGCAGCACCAAGGCCTGTATCAGCAATACCTTGCACTATCACAAAGCCCTGATTATGCCCATTACAATGCAGAGCAAAAGCGCACCATTGAGCTTGCTTTACGCGATTTCCGTTTAGGCGGGGTTGAGCTCCAAGGCCAAGCGCGTCAACGCTATGGCGAAATCACGGAGCAACAGGCGCTGGCCTCACAGCGTTTTTCTGAAAATGTGCTTGACAGCATGGATCAATGGGCCCTTTATATTACAGATGCCTCCCAGCTAGCTGGGATCCCAGCTGACGCCCAAGCCGCCTTTGCACAAGCCGCTGCAGCCGATGACAAACCGGGCTGGAAAATCACTCTAAAAATGCCAAGCTACCTACCCGTCATGCAATATGCAGACAACCGCGAGCTACGGCAAACCCTCTACAAGGCCTATGCCACCATCGCTTCCGATCAAGCAGAAAACACCGATTTAGATAACTCTGACGTGATTGAGCAACTGCTACGATTACGTGCGGAAAAAGCCAAGTTACTCGGCTATGACAGTTTTGCTGATCTACGCCTAGAAACACGCATGGCAGATAATGCTCACCAAGTTATTGACTTTCTCAACGATTTAGCTCGACGCGCCCTTCCTTTTGCACAACGTGATCTAGAGCAGCTTAAAGCGCACGCACAACAACTGGGGATCGCGGATTTTCAACCTTGGGATGCGGCCTATGTTTCAGAAAAACTGCGTCAGTCACAATATAATTATTCCGAGGACGAGGTCAAACAATACTTTACCGAGCCCCAAGTCCTCAACGGCTTATTTGATGTCGCTCAGCGGCTCTTTGGTGTAGAGTTCAAGCCCGCTACTTTATCGGTTTGGCATCCCGATGTAAAAGCGTACGAAGTACATAATCAACATCAGCAAGCAATCGGCTATTTGTATATCGACTTATATGCACGCTCTGGTAAACAGGGGGGAGCATGGGTTAATAGTGAGCGTTCTCGCCGTTATCACCCAGATGGTCTTTATTTGCCTGTTACCTATTTGATATGCAATTTTAGTGCCCCTCAAGACAACAAGCCGGCTTTATTAACGCACGATGATGTGATCACGCTTTTCCACGAAAGCGGTCATGCGCTACACAACCTATTATCCACCGTCGATGAGCCCGACGTTTCCGCCTTTGCTGCAGTGGAATGGGATGCCATTGAGCTTCCCTCTCAGTTCATGGAGAATTTCTGCTGGGAATACCCCGTGCTTAAAACGCTTTCCGCACACGTGGATACGCAAGAGCCGCTACCCTTAGCCCTCTATCAAAAACTTGTCGCCGCCAAAAACTTCCAAAGCGGTATGCAAATGGTGCGTCAAATTGAGTTTGCCTTGTTCGATATGCTGATTCACCATCAATCCCGTGGGCTAACCATCCAAGAGGTCCTAGAAACCTTAGATCAGGTTCGCAACGAGGTAGCGGTAATTATTCCCCCAGCTTGGCATCGCTTCCCCCATGCCTTCTCACACTTATTTGCGGGGGGCTACGGAGCGGGTTATTACAGCTACAAATGGGCAGAGGTTCTCTCGGCCGATGCCTATGCGGCGTTTGAGGAAAATGCTACAACCACTGCTGATGGCAGCCGTGACACGCTGGACCCGGCCACCGGAGCACGGTTCCGCGATGAAATCCTAGCAGTCGGGGGTGCGCGCCCGGCGGCACAAAGCTTTGTCGCTTTCCGCGGTCGCCAACCCTCGGCTGAAGCCTTATTACGCCATAGCGGACTCAGTGAAGACGCGGCTTAATCTCAAGGAGCAATCATGTCCAGCCTTCTTCGTTTATTATCCGTGATTCTGGCGCTGTGTATGCTGAGCTTAACCCAAATAAGTCTAGCTAGCTCACAGATTCACCCTGTACGGGGCTTTATGCCAGATCTTAAATTCACGTTAAATGCCGCCAACCAAACGGTCTTAACCGAAAAAGATATGCGCGGCAAAGTCGTACTGATGTTTTTCGGCTATGCTAATTGTCCCGATATTTGCCCAACTTCCATGGCGCAATTAGCGGATGTGATGGAAAAACTCGGTGATGACGCACAGCATGTACGCATTTTATTCGTTAGTGTCGACCCTCACCGTGACACACCCGATATGCTGCAAGAATACGTGGAAAATTTCGATGACCGGTATGCTATTGGGCTTACCGGTACAGAAAAACAAATCGCCGACTTGGCGCGTCGTTATCGGGTTGCCTATCAAATTGAAAAGCCTCGCTCCGCTAATCCCAATGACTACGAGGTATCACACAGTCGAGGCGTCTATTTTTTTGATGCCAAAGGCAAAGCACGTTATTTAGCCTCTGACTCCGAAGAAGTCGAGGCGCTTGTAGAAAAAGTACGTGCCATCTTATAAATACCCAGTAAAAAAGCTCAACAGACGTTGAGCTTTTTTGCGGTTAAAACACTTTTTACTCTACGCGCGCGCCGCGTAATGCTGTACGTAACCCCTCTTCCAACACGGGATGATAAAACGGCATCGCCAGCATTTGCTCAATGGTTAGCTCCATCTGCAAGCACCACGCTAATAAATGCGCCATATGCTCAGCAGCTGGCCCTAGCATCTCTGCTCCTAAAAAACGGCCATTTTCTTTATCCGCATACACGCGTAGACGCCCACAGTTTTTTAACATGACGCGTGCACGACCTTGATTCGCAAAATTGACCTCGCCAATCTGTGTTCGCGCTAAATCCAAATCCTTATAGGCGCAACCTACTTTCATAATCTGAGGGTCTGTAAAGACAATACCCATCGGCGCACGCCGTGCTACGGCAACTGGCGCTTGAGGCCAATGCGCCGCATTCATTCCTGACTGGTACCCGTCATCCGCCGCTTCGTGCAAAATAGGATGTTGATTATTGGCATCACCAGCAATAAAAATAGCTGTATTTTTGATTTGTAAGGTCTCCGTATCAAACAACGGCATCCCTTTTTCATCTAGCTCAGCTGATGTATTCTCTAAACCAAGCCCTTGCACATTGGGTATACGACCTGCTGCACTCAAAACAAAATCTGCTGTCACATGGTGTGTCTGGCCATTTTGTTCATAATGCACTACCACCTGATTATCTTTAAGCTCCGTAGCTGTTACCGTAGCATTCGCTTCTAGGGCAAACTCACAACAAAATGCTGCGCGCGCGGCTTCTCGTACCTCTGGATCTGTGATACCCCCTACCGTATCACTCCGATTCAGCAGAGTGGTTTTTACGCCTAAGCGGCTAAGAGCTTGGCCTAATTCTAAACCAATCACACCGGCCCCAACCACTACAATACGCTGGGGTAAATCCTCCCACTCAAACACATCATCATTAATCACCAGTCGGTCACCAGCGGCCAAAAGTGCTTTGGGAATAAAAGAAGTAGAACCCGTTGCTATCACAAAACTTTGGGCTTGAATTTGCGTGTGCTCATCTACTTGTACTGTTTGGTCATCCAAAAATTTGGCATAGCCTACGACCTTATCGTCCGCAGGAAACGCTTCTACATCACTTAACACAAAGCTCACAAAGCGATCCCGTTCACTTTTAACCCGCTGCATCACCTGTTTGCCATCAATACGCACCGTGCCATCCACATGAACACCAAAGGCAGACGTATGTTGCGCTTGGTGCGCCGCATCGGCCGCGGCAATTAATAGTTTAGAAGGCATACACCCCACCCGGGCACATGTTGTCCCAAAAGCCCCTCCTTCAACTAAAATAGCTTTTTTCCCTGCTCGGGTTGCCGCCCGATAAGCCGTCATTCCTGCTGTTCCAGCACCTATAATGACTACATCAGCCTGACGTTTTTGCATAAACGGTTCCTTTGTGATTAACAATGCATAAAATCAACGCAATCGAGCGGCAAGAACACCCTGCCGCTCTGGACGATACAAAAATCACCCTTGTGATGCTACGTTCGGGGTATAACCAGCCTCTTGTAGCAGCAGCAAGACCGCTGCCTCATCTAATTGCGTCGTCTCTACCGTCACCTGATGCGTCTGCGTGTCAGCATGAACCTGAGCATCAGCGTCCGCAGCCTGTACGGCTTGTGTGATCATTTTTACACAATGCCCACATGTCATATCGGGCACAATAAAAGTATGTTTCATCGCTTTTTTCCTACAAGTAAATCCATCGTGTAGTCCTTATGCTACCCAGCATAACATTTCACTACAACTACCCTATCATAATCTTCTCTTTATTATTTGACCTTCACCTAAGGTAAAGGTTCATACTAAAATAAAGCAAATCATATCGAGGTATCCATGACACAACAGGAAGGCGTCCAATTAGCGGTGCACGGCATGAATTGTGCCGCATGCGTACGGCACGTAGAAAATGCGCTGAAAGCAATCGAAGGCGTGGACCAAGCTTTTGTCAATTTAGCAACGGCCAAAGCTTATGTCACTCTGGCACCGCATGCCAGGGTTGCCCACACAACGCTCATTCAGGCTATTCAGAAAAAAGGCTTTGAAGCACAACTCTTAAATGAAAGTAATGAGCTCAACGCTCCAGCAGAAAATCAAAAAGCCCTCGCCAAAGAAGCCCAACAAAAAAAACAAGCGTTTCTCCTTGCGCTGATTCTAACCCTACCTGTTTTTATCAGTGATATGGGCAGCCATCTCATTGCCCCCTTTGCCCATTGGTTACACCAACAAATCTCACCTTATGCCCTTGGTTTCATGCAGGCCTCACTCGCCACACTGGTTATGGTAGTACCAGGACGTGATTTTTTTCTGCTTGGCTTCAACGCCTTGTGGCAGCGACAGCCTGATATGAATAGCTTAGTCGCCGTCGGTGCAGGCAGTGCTTGGCTTTATTCAATGGTGGCTTTATTTGCTCCCTTCCTCTTACCAGCAGGAGCCAACCATTTGTATTTTGAAGCGGCTGCGGTGGTAATCACTCTCATTTTGCTAGGTAAATACCTAGAAGCACGTGCCAAAGGTCAAA
>JAAYRP010000012.1 GCA_012518715.1 Alcaligenaceae bacterium
ATTAACGAAGATAAGAAAAACGCCGTGCTACCTGCCATGGTAGTTGGTACCCCCACCAGTTGTGCGCCTTCACTATTAAAAGCCGTTGCGCGCAAGGCTTTGCCATACATGGTGTGACCAAAAAACAAATACAACGCGCCAATAAGCGCAATCGCCACCAACAAGACCAATAGGCTTTGGGCACTAATCATGGCTTCACCCAACATAAAGCTAGCATTAGTAAAAGGCTGCGTGCGGTACCCTTCGGCCCCAAACATCCACAAACCAATCCCCACCAAAGAAATATGCAAGGCGACTGATAAGATCAATAAAACCAGCACAGAAGACTGCGCCACCGGCTGATAAATCAAGCGGTAAAGGATCGGTCCTAATGGGGCGACCACGGCCAGTGTTAACAAGACCTTCCATCCATCACCAAGGCGGTTAAGATCTATAGCGCTTAGCGTCAGCCATAACACGGCAGGCACAGTAAGATGCATCGCTAATACAAAAGGAATACGCCCCAGTGCGCGGTGCTTAGCCAGCACCCAGATATCTTTTATACAAACTGCCACCGCACCAACGGTGAGCAACCACAAGGTCGCAGGTAAGCTTCCCGCTTGAAAAAACGCCATTGTCAGCGCACTAAATGCCACAAAATCCCCTTGGCTCACCAAGATGACACGTGTGACCGCAAAGACTAGTACCAAAGCCAACGCTACTAACGCATAAATGGCTCCAGTGGTTAATCCATCCTGCGTTAAAAATGTCAGGATCGAAAGATTCAAAACCGCCTCCTAAAAACAATTTTTGCTACTATTTTTTTCCATTTCCCCTGATTTTTAGCCAGTAAAAACAGAAGAAAAAATACACATACGCATGTGTATCCAAATACTGCATGGAGCGCGGTTACATGTCAAACTTTAGGCATTAAGTATTACCCCTATATACCGTGTCTTTTTACCGTGTTATTCATCATGTAAAATACGCTTACTCATTGATATATAAAGGATTTTTTAGGCATAAAAAAACGGGCCTAGTTATTTACCCTAGGCCCGTGTTTTTTTAAGTTTTTTAGCGTTTAAACGAAGGCATCAGCAAAGAAGTTTTCTTCGTCTAAACCACGCTGTTCGGTGAAATCCTTGCGTGCGCTGTCGACCATAAGCGGGTTGCCACAGGCATAGACCTCGTAACCAGATAGATCGCTAAAATCAGCAAGAACCTGATGGTGTACATAGCCTGTTGCTCCGTCCCAAGTATCACCATCCGCCACCTCGGATAATACAGGGGTGTATGTTAACCAGTCGTGATTTTTAGCAAAATCCACCACCCATTGATGCATATATAAATCTTTGAGCTGGCGTCCCCCCCAATACATGCTCACGGGACGCGTATTATTTTGTGCAGCAAGCTGTTCAAGTAGCGCTTTAATCGGCGCAAACCCCGTGCCGCTCGCCACAAATACCATCGGTTTATCCGTATCACGCAGATAGAATGTGCCAAATGGACCCTCTAAGCGCAATAAGGTTTTTTCCTTTAAGTCATCGTACACAAATCGGCTAAAAGTACCACCGGTATTACGGATATGCCATTCTAACTGGTTACTTTCTCCGGGTACCGTGGCCATAGAATAACTACGACGACTACCATCTTTAAGAATGACCTCGGCGTATTGACCGGGGAAATAATTAAAAGGCATGGTGGGTGGCAAATTCAAACGCACAATAGCAACGTCGTCACTAATCCGATCAATACTCCCGACCCGAGCTGCGGTTTTCTGAATCGAGATCCCTTTTAGCTCAGTGACCTCTGGTGCATGAATCTGTAAATCAGAACATGCTTTGGCACGACAAAACAAAGCAAAACCTTCATCACGCTCTGCTTGCGTCAATACCTCTAAATCACTATCTGCATGGTCCACCTGACCCGCTAAAACCTTACCTTTACATGTGCCACACGTGCCTTCCCTACAACTGTGGCGTAGCATCATGCCTTCAGCTAAAGCAGCCTCAAGTAATGTTTGATCTTCAGCAACCTCAAAAACCTGCCCTGAAGGTTGCACATCGACTTTGTACGACATCCGTTTTTACCTTTTCAATGCGCTTGGTTTGCGTAAATGGTATATAAAATAAGCCGCCCCACCCAAAGGTGGGAACGGCTTAGTACCGGCTCATTAAGCCTGTTGTTGTTTCAGTAGGTCTAGTGCTACGTCAACAATCATGTCTTCCTGGCCACCCACCATGCGGCGGCGACCAAGCTCGACCAGAATATCCACGGTTTTTAGACCGTAGCGCTCTGCCGCGACTTCGGCATGACGTAAGAAGCTAGAATACACACCCGCGTAACCCAATGCTAACGTCTCACGGTCAACACGAACGGGACGATCTTGCATGGGGCGTACGATATCATCGGCCGCATCCATCAAGGTGTACAAATCCGTACCATGATTCCAACCCATGCGCTCTGCGGCAGCAATAAAGACTTCTAGCGGAGCGTTACCCGCCCCTGCACCCATACCGGCTAAACTGGCATCCACGCGATCGCAGCCTTCTTCTACTGCAACGATGGAGTTCGCTACGCCCAGCGATAAGTTGTGGTGAGCGTGAATCCCCGTTTCGGTTTCTGGCTGCAATACTGCTTTCACAGCACGGAAGCGATCACGCACATCATTCATGTTCATCGCTCCGCCTGAGTCCACAATATAAATACATGTGGCACCATAGCTTTCCATTTTCTTGGCTTCTTGTGCTAGGTTTTCTGGTGTGGTGAGGTGGCTCATCATCAAGAAACCTACCGTATCCATGCCCAGCTCGCGCGCAAAAGCAATGTGTTGAGCCGAAATATCGGCTTCAGTACAGTGAGTAGCTACACGTACCACACGAGCGCCTGCGTTATACGCGTCTTTTAGATCATCAATGGTACCAATACCTGGTAGTAGCAATGTGGCAACTTTAGCGTGCTGAACCTCATCAGCTACCGCTTCAATCCACTCTAAGTCTGTGTGTGCGCCAAAGCCATAGTTAAAGCTAGAGCCTTGTACCCCATCACCGTGCGCCACTTCGATACTATCGACTTTAGCTTGATCTAGGGCACGCGCAATACGACGCACGTCTTCAACGCTGTATTGATGACGTACAGCATGGCTACCGTCACGTAAGGTGACATCTGAAATATAAAGTTTTTTCCCTGTGTTCATACTGTTACCCATCACACGTTAAGAATGGATTGCGCCATGCGCTCGGCAGTAGCCAAGGCGGCGGACGTCATAATATCCAAGTTACCGGCATAAGCGGGTAGATAGTGCGCCGCCCCCTCTACCTCGAGGAATACCGAGGTTTTTAAACCACTGAACTGACCTAAACCTGGAATGGTTAAAGGCTGATCGGCGGAAATGCGCTCAAACTGTACTTTTTGTTTGAGACGATAACCAGGCACATACGCTTGAACAGCTGCCACGGTAGCTTCAATGCTTTTTTCTACCGCCGCCTCATCCGCGTCTTCAGACAAAACATATACTGTGTCACGCATAATGACCGGAGGCTCGGCGGGGTTCAAAATAATGATCGCTTTACCTTTGGTCGCGCCACCAATTACCTCAATCGCCTTTGAAGTGGTTTCGGTAAATTCATCAATATTGGCACGCGTACCAGGCCCAGCGGACTTACTTGCAATGGAGGCTACAATTTCCGCATAGTGAACTTTTGCAACATTGGAAACGGCCGCCACAATAGGAATTGTTGCTTGGCCGCCACAGGTCACCATGTTCACATTAAGCTGATCAATGTGCTCCTCAAGGTTTGCCACCGGCACACAATAGGGGCCAATGGCTGCAGGGGTTAGGTCCACCATGCGAATGTTGGGCTTTAGCTCACGCAAAAACTTATCGTTTTTGATATGGGCACTGGCCGCTGTTGCATCAAAAACGATATCGATGTCTTTAAAAACATCCATTTTGGCAAGCCCTTCTACGCCCTCATGCGTAGTCGCCACGCCCATGCGCTGCGCACGTGCCAAGCCGTCCGAGTTGGGGTCAATACCCACCATCGCCCCCATTTCCACGTGCTTACCGTTGCGTAACACCTTGATCATCAAATCGGTACCAATATTACCGGACCCGATGATGGCAACCTTGAGTTTTTTACTGGCACTCATTCCTATTCTCCAGTTTCTTCCGTAATTAAAATTACCGCAGGATCAAGAGGTTCAGCGAACAGTCGCTTCACCTCGTCCGCGCGATAACTGATGGCCATGCGCTGGTTGATATAACCTTTATCTGTGATCTCTCCGATCTCGATATTCGGCGCAGAATTTAGCAGTAAAAGACGGCGTGCGTGACGTGACGATGCCTTATTTTCGGCATAATGGCGCTTCATCCCTTTTAACAATGCTTGGCGCACCGCTGGGACTTGAGCCAGCTCATCGGCGTGCATGGTTTCCCCTTCTGGTCCAGCTAGCTCTCGCAAAGCAGGGGTTGGGAACGCCAATACTCCGATTTCACTTCGATCGTGACCGCAGATCACACAGTCGGAGACATAAGGGGCCAAAGCGCTCACTAGCGCAGGACGCAATGTCCCTACCGACACCCACGTACCTGTGGTCAGTTTGAAGTCCTCTGTGACACGACCATTAAACACAATGCCTTTTTCTGGATGCGCTTCGTCTAACAAATACCCTGCGTCACCAATCATATAGAAGCCATCGCTATCAAAAGAGCGAGCGGCTAACTCTGGATCATTCAGGTATTCGGTAAAGACCGAAGGCCCTTTCACACGCATCTCCAGCTTATCGCCAGAAGGAATAAACTTGATCTCAATCCCAGGAACTGGCAAACCTAAATTACCTGGTTTATCAATACGGAAATGCACGTTCGTTAGCACAGGCGTGGTTTCTGTCGCTCCCCACTCCGAAGTGAAGAACAACGGCGTATCACGCACAGTACTAGCGACTTTATGGATGCGATCCCATGTATTTTGAGGAAGCGCCGCAGCGGCATAGAACAAGGCATCTAAATCAGCAAATAATGCCTCGGCTAACTCTGGGTCTTTCTCGATATAAGGCAACAACACATCATAGCCACGAGGCACATTAAAGAACATCGTGGGGCGTACATACTTAATATTTTCAATGGTGCGCTCAATACGACCCGGCATAGGTAAGCCGTCGTCAATATAAAACGAGCCGCCATTACGCAACACCATATTAAAGTTATGGTTTGCGCCAAAAGTATGACTCCAAGGCAACCAGTCTAATACTCTAAGTTTTCGATTATCGAGGAAACGCCAGCATTGCGCAATCATCTGCTGATTTGAACAAAGCATCTTGTGCGTATTGACGACCGCCTTTGGTTCACCTGTTGAACCCGAGGTCAACAAATAACGAGCATGGCTCTCACCGGTTAGGGCATAAAAAGCCTCCATCACTGCCGGTGTTTCTTTGCTGTTATAGAGTTGATCGATGTGAATAGAACCAGGGATGGCTTCTGGATCTTGTCCAACAATAATCGGACAGGACGGTTTAACACTTAGTAGCGAGGGCGCATAGTCTTCACCATGGCTCACAAAAATCGCACCAGGATTAAAAGTCTTTAAAATCGCCGTCAGCTTCGTGTAGTCTTTACGACCTTTAGAGTAAGCGACCGACACCGTTCCAATCGGAACCCCCACATGCATAGCTGCCAGTGTCAGCATGGCATGATTTAAGTCATTACTCGAAAGAACGACAAGTGGTTGCGCAGAGCTTAAGCCCATATCTAATAGCCCCTGCCCCAAGCGCCCCACAATGTCGCGTACTTGAGCATAGGTTAATTCACGCCAACCATCACCATCTCGCTCAGCAAAATAAATGGCATCTGGGGTCTCTTTAGCCCACTTTTCTAGCCATTCACCTACGCAACGCGCATAGGGCCCTAGCGGCTCGGGCGAACGTAAGATAAACCCACCGTTATCTAAATGTTCTACTTCTACACGCGCCGGAGCGAGTTGGCTCTCATCATCGAAAAAACTTTGCACTTCGGGTCTCCTGTTAGTAAATGCACTCGCATCTACTATCTGTTTTCAATCTCTATCGGTGAGCCAACCCCCATAGCCAGACAATGCTGGCTATAGAAAGGGCGACAACCAAAAATAACTTAGATAAATTGACAGCTCACCTCGCCTAAGCGAGTTAAGCGTAGCTGTAAATGATCACCAGCTTGTACAGGCACCATGGGACCCAAGGCACCCGACAACAGCACATCACCGGCTTGCAACGGACGACCGACTTCGACCATCGTACGCGCTAGCCATAAACACGCATCTAACGGGTTGCCTAGACAGGCCGCACCCACACCCATTGCCGCGGTTTGGCGGTTTTTGTTTAACACCATACCTTCGAGGCTTAAATCTAATTGATGTAAACGAGTGGGGTTTTTACCCAAAACATACGATGCCGCCGATGCATTATCGGCTACCGTATCCGAAATAGTGATCTTCCAGTCTTCGATCGCAGAGTCCACGATTTCTAGCGCAGGCACCACATATTCCACAGCACGGATCAGCTCTGCCATCGTGACATCTGCATGGGTAATGTCTTTACCCAATACAAAAGCGATTTCCCCTTCGGCTTTAGGAGCAATCAGTTTGGTGCTATCAATTTCAGCTCCATCTAAATACTCCATGTCCGCAAACAGCATGCCAAAATCGGGCTGATCCACCCCTAGCTGCTGTTGCACGGCCACCGACGTCAAACCGATTTTTCGTCCTACTAGACGTGCCCCCGCATCCAAAGCGCGCTGTGTATTGATTTCTTGAATCGCATAGGCATCTTCAATAGAAGTAATACCAAAACGCTCAGAAATGGGGCAACAAGGGCGAGCTAAACGGCGGGATTCAGCAATAACACTTGCGGCGGCTTCAATGTTTGATTGATTGGTCATAAATTTCTCCAGACTTAAAATGTACGGGCTAAGCTGCTTCGATATTCGGCTTCTAGCTCATCGACCAGCTCGGCCGCAGTATAAAGCGATTTGATCTGCCCTACACCATGCCCGGCAGACCAAATATGCTTCCAGGCCTTCGTATCGGCCGCCATATTGCCAGAAAAATCAATTTCCGCTGCCTTCGCTACCGAAGGGTCAACTCCAGCTTTCTCTAAAGAAGGAACAAGCCAGTTTGCCATCACGCCACTGACCGATTTACTCGCCACCACGTCTTCCATTTTTGATTCGAGCAACATTTGACGATAACCGTCGGATACCATGCTCTCTTTAGCAGGTATTAAACGTGTTCCAATCAAAACAAAGTCATAGCCTAAAACACGAGCCGCATGAATATCTTTACCATTAGACACCCCACCGGCTAAGCCAACCGGGCCGTCCCAGAATTCGCGCACTTCAGCTAAAAAAGAAAAGGGGTTGTACTTACCTGTATGACCACCGGCTCCTGCACAAACCAAAATCAAACCATCTACGCCAGCATCCGCCGCCTTACGCGCCATCGTAGGCGTAATCACATCCGCCATCACCAAACCGCCATACTCATGCACAGTAGATAACACGCGCTTAGGCGAACCTAAAGCTGTCGTCACAATTGCTGGTTTATAGCGTTTGACAAGCTCCACTTCAGCATCAAAGCGATCATAAGTAGAGTGAACAATCATGTTCAGCAACCAAGGATAGCTTTTGCCTTGGTTTTTTTCAGGACCTAGCTCCGCAGAGATATGCGCTAGCCATTGATCTAGTTGCTCTACCGTACGCGCATTCGGAGCTGGAATACTACCTATAATGCCAGCTTTAGAGCTAGCAATCGTTAGCTCGGGGCTTGAAACTAAGAACATCGGTGCCGCCACAGCAGGTAAGCGCTGTGATTGTAGAAGCTTCAATAATTGGGCTTGCAGTTCGGCACGACTTAGGGTGTTTAGATTCACACTCATTCAGACTCCTGATGGGATTAAGACTAACCAGCGGCTTTACGGATCTCCCAGCCCCCATCACTATGAATAATGTGAGCGGTTGTTAGACCCGAGTTTTGTTTAGAAGCTAATAATACATAATGCCCTGTGTGATCCTCGGGGTTAGCAATTCGTTTTAAAGGCACAGCCTCGGCGGCAGCCTGTTCAAACCCAGGGATTTCATTTAAAGGAACACTACGTTTATTTAAGCCATCTAGGCTTTTCATTGGTGTGCTGGTTGCACCGGGAGACACCCCATTCACACGAATATCAGGAGCTAGCTCATAGGCCAGTTGGCGAATCATCCCCACCAATGCATGCTTGGCTGTAACATATAAAATGCCACCCCCACCAGCATAAAATGCACTATTAGATAAGGTAAAAATCATTGAGCCTTTGCTCTGTCGCAAAGGCTCAATCGCACAACGCGCTCCTAACAAATACCCTTGCACGTTAACGGCAAAAAGTTTCTGAAAGGATTCTTCCAGTTTTTCCGGCTCGATTCGATCCAAACGAGTGAAGTAATCGAACACGGCTGCATTCGCAACAAAGGTGTCTAGACGTCCAAAAGTCTCCACAGTTGTATCAACAGCACGCTGATTATCTTGATAACGAGTTACGTCACCCTGTATGGTTACGACCGCATCGCCCAGCTCCTCTTGGAGCTGCTGCAATGCGGTGGCATCAGGAGCCATAACACCGACTTTGGCGCCCTCGGCCACATAACGGCGCACAATAGCGCTACCAATACCACCGGTTCCGCCTGTGACCAAAGCTACCTGTCCGTCTAGCCACCCCATTGCTATTTCCTTATAAGAACGTGTTGATGTTTTTGCATAAAAGCGTTGCGTTCGGGATCAGAATCTTACGACGCAAGATCTTGAGTTCCCCATCCACACGACGCAATACGTCTTCTCGGCGTGCTGCGATTTCAAAATGCTCATTCAAACCACGGCTGCGTACGCTGAAAATGCAAGAATGCACCACAAGCTCGTCTTCGTTTTCGCCAGCAAAAACCTCCACATTAGAAACAATGTGTACGTTTCGGGTAGGGGGGTTTTCTGCCCAAGCGGTGGCTTGCTTAAAGCGCTCAACACGACGGGTCAAATCACGTAAGTGGTCATCAAAATACGCCATGTGATCCGCTGAGTATTGGCCTAACTTGTCTTCACGACGACGGTTTTCAATACCAGGCATCCAGTAGTGAACCTCTTCGTGCATCAAAGCCAACCAGTCGTCCCACTGCTCTGTATCAAGCAAACGGGCCTCACGGTACAAAAACGCTTTGACTTCGCGCTCGACTTCTAGCGCAACTAATTCATTTTTTACAGTCATGAAACCCTCCGATTACTTGAGCTTACCGTTATTACGATCAGGCACATCCTTCCAGCTTTCGGACTGGAGCATGTCTTTCCAACGCTGGTAGAAAGCACGAGAGTTCGCTTCGTTAATTTGGCCTTTAAATACGTTGCCAGGCAGCTCGGAGTCAGGTAGGTAAGTGTTCATACCCAACCCAACATAAAGGTCTTGGTAGCGGGTAACGACGCCACGGCTCGTTTTGGTGCAGTATTCCCAGTTTTCACCGTCATCCATTTCAAACACGCCAGTAGGCGAGAACGTCATCATGGCACCACGACGCCAGAGCTCTTTAATACGCTCAGGCGCATTTTTATTTACGACCACCCATGTATAAAGCTCGATCTTATTGGGACCACGAGGCTGCCACACACGAACCGTGTTCTGACCTGGTAGGAAAGAGAAGTTAGGGAAAATCGTGCAAGACGAAATCGCACCTGTTAGCTGCGCGCGGAACTCGCCTAGACGCTCAGCCACTTTGGGGCGCAGTTCGTGCAAGTATTTATTGATTTCACGCTCCCCCAACACGGCCGCGTTACCAATGCCATCGGTAGCAAACTCGTAACCATGACCGTTCCAGTTCACGGCATAAGATTCGGGTAGCTCACCCACGTTAATCACAGGGCCGCCGAGCATAGCACGTGCCGCTGAGTCGTGTGTCCAACCACCGTGTAGAATATCGCCCACAAAGTTTTCTGCAGCGACTTTCCAGTTACACTCGTAGGTAGAACGGATACATCCACCTAAGAACTCTGTGCCCCCCTCGTCCATATCAAATATCACATCGAGATACCATGTGATTGGACCTAGGTATTCCTCTAAAGAGGGTGCTTCGGGATCAAAGGTTGCAAAAACCAAACCTTTGTATGAGTCCACTTGTGCAACTTCACGTAAGCCATGCTTAGACTTATCAAAGCCAGACTCTTCATAGGCTTTGGATTCGTGCATACCGCGTAATGCCCCATCAGGACCAAAAGCCCAGCCGTGGTAGTTACAAACAAAACCACGCGCATTACCGGCCTCGGCAAAACAAACCTTGTTACCACGGTGAGGACAGGCGTTAATCAACACCTTGATGGACATGTCCTTTTGACGCACGACGATCACCTCGTCCTCGCCCATCGTGGTGGTGAGGTAATCACCGGGTTTAGGTAGTTGCGACTCATGGGCCACAAATAACCAACAACGAGCAAAAATTTTCTCTAGTTCTTGCTCATAAATTTCCTGGTCCCAAAAAATCTTACCAGACAAGCGACCTTCTTCCATATTGCAAAGGTTGTCTAAACCTTGCATAACAGGAGTGGTCTCAATGGGTTTTAAGTTAATAACCTTGCTCATAATTCCTCGATAGCAAATCAGATGGAACGACCGATTACGGTTTAAATGGGGCTGCTGTCATCGCTGGCAGCTTCTTCTGCCTCTGCGCTTAGGTCCGCATAAACCTCATCACCTTCTAACTCAACGCGATACGTACGCAAATCGCGCTCACAAGGGAATGTCACTGCCTTGCCACTTGGGATATGGAACTGCCCCCAATGCACAGGACATGTGATGAGGTCATCATCAATATCCCCTTCGGCCAAAGAGGCCGTTGCATGCGTGCAAAGGTCTGCTGTTGCATAAAACGTACCCTCAAGGTTGTATACACAAATATCACCAACCTCTTCGTTGGGTACACGCTTCATTTCGCCGGGAGCTAACTCATCGGCTTTGCATAAAAAAACTTTAGACATTATTTATCTCCGGCGATGAGCTCAAGGAAACCTAGACCGGTAACCCACTCTGGTACAGGTTCATACACAATGACTTCGCCTTTAGGATTAGGAACTGCGGCCATTGCCACAGCAAAAGTACGGATCTCCATGGCACCGTTACCGCCACGACGCAAAATTTCTTCGTTAGAGTAAGAGCAAAGCGCCTTGAGATCGCCATTGACACCATGCTGCAGGATTTCTTTATCGAAGTCCTCGCCCACTTGACCCATTTCTACGGTGCCCACCCAGTGACTAATACCACCGCTACCAATGATGACAACACGCTCGTCCTCATCAAAGGATTCCACCGCTGCACGAATTTGTTCGCCTAAATCCACACAGCGCTCAAAAGAGATAAATGGATCCACACCACAGGCTAGATAAACAGGAATAGAAGGCAAAGTACGACCTAAGGCTTTTTCGGCAGGTTGCACCACAAACTGATGGGGAATCGCAAAACTATGGTCCATCGTAAAGCTACGACCTACGGCCCAGTCAATACGCTGCTTTTCGCCTTCGTTCACAATGTGATTGGCCAAAGCCTCGTGATTTTTAACCACCCCGCGCTCTAGCATAGGTAAGCGCTCGATAGGACCATCCACATCACCCGTGCCAATTAAGTAGCGAGGCAAGCAATGCGTTCCAAAAAGAATGTAGTGGTCACAGCCCACAATAATGACCGAGGTGGGGTTCAAGTCCGCTAAACGACGCGCACACTCTTCATAGGCGCCCCATACAGCATCTTGTTGTTCTTTTGGTGGTGCATCTGGCGACACCAACATTACGGGGTCATGCGGCATCCAAAATCCGCCAACGATCTTACCCATTAGTTGCTTCCTTTTAGAGCGGCAGAAAAACCAGCCGTTTGTTCATCCGTAGCACCCAGCTTTTCTTTGTACAAACGCATGCTGCGGTTAGGTGCCATTTCTTGCCAAAAACCCATGGTTAACATCGCATTGACGCCTAGCTCTTGCATGGCTTTGACATCAAAATTCAACACCATGGCTTTTTCCTCGTCGGTTAAATCAAAACGAGATAAAAAACCCTCGGGGTCTTCACGGAAGCGTTCTTTGGCAGGACGCTCAACCGATAACTGCCACAAAACGCGCTCTAATACGTTACGACTCATAGCCGCCTCACTCAGATAAGAAATCGCGAACTAAGGCCACAAAACGACGTGGCTGCTCGCTCTGCACCCAGTGTCCACAACGACCAAACAAGTGCAAGTCGGCATTGGGAACCGAATTAGCAATCAATAAACCACACTGGGGAGGAACCACCGCGTCCTCACGACCGTGTACCACAAGCGTAGGAGCGGTAATTTTTTCTAACGCGCTGGCAGGGAAACCACGAACAATGGTTGGGCCTTCCTCGTTAGGTTTGGGCAGAAGTTTACGTAACGCATCCTGAGCGCCCTCACGTGCGCTGGCTTTGTAGCGAGCCTCGACCAACGCATCGGTAATCAGACTCTTGTCGTAAGGGAAGAGCTCCATGAGCGCACGCATATTTTCCATGGAGGGCTCATAAACCCAAGCGCCACGTAGGCCGGGAGTTTGTTCAAATTCGCCTGCGGGAGTACCTAGCAATACCAGTTTATCTACACGCTCAGGCGCGAAAATAGCTAAGCCAATCGCAACAGCGCCACCAAAAGAGTTACCAATAAAGGAGGCCTTTTCGATATCCAGCGCATCCATGATGCCAATCAAATGGTTAACCCATAGCTTGATGTCGTATTTTGTACCTTCTTTGAACTCGGTAAAGCCAAAACCAGCGATATCAGGCACGATGACACGCCATTTATCAGAAAAATCGGGCATGGTTTTTGCCCAGTTCGTCCAGCCAGATACACCTGGGCCAGAACCGTGTAGTAAGAACAGGGGAGCACCCTCGCCTGCTTCGTGATAATTGGTTTGATGGCCTGCTGCAAGTAGAGTCTTTCCTACGCCTTCCATTTGACCTCCGATATTTTTAAGATACAGATACGTATGTGTATTTTAAGGACTCAGGTTTACACCTAAAACTATGGTTAATACCTATATATAACGAACTTCAATTACCTATATTACACAAGAAAAACAAAACATGCACTACTGTATGTTCAGCAAATAAACAGGGTTTATACGTACAATAGTGTCATTTTTAGCTGAAATTGAATATGATTAAACACCAAATCAAATCCTGTTTGGTCTTTATAAATCAATAACGAAAGAATTAACTCTGACTATGTCGACTCGCCCTACCCTTACTCGGGAAGACTGGATTCAAGCCGCTCAGCGCATGCTTATCAAAGGCGGCATTGATACTGTACGTATTGATAACCTTGCCAAAGAGCTCAATATTACCCGCGGCAGCTTCTATTATCATTTCAAAAGCCGCGAGGATCTTCTACAAAGTCTGTTGATCAATTGGCGCGCTCGCGCTACAGAAAACATCATTCAACAGCTAGGTAGCTCGCCGTATTCCCCCAGCGAGCGTCTCCAACAGCTTTTAAGCTTACCTTTTCGCGGCAATGCCGCTCGCGAAGCCGCCGCATTTGAGATTGGTATTCGGGGATGGGCCAGACGCGACCCATTCGCTAGACAAGCCATGGACGAAGTCGATAGCCATCGCTTGCGCTATATAGAAAGCGTACTCAAACAGATGGGATACAAAGACCAACAGGCTCATGACACAGCCTCGCTGATCTATGCATATCAGCTAAGTATTTCCATTGTGCTGCCCAACCTGCCGACCGCTGAACGTTTTGAGCAACATCAGCGCATTATTCAGCAATGGCTCAATGTTCCTACTGACTAATCCAATACTATAGCGCCGTCTGCGTCAGCAGCTTGCTGACGCATAAAAGCTTTTAACGTTGCCCTAAAAGCGTGAGCATGCGGTGAATCACTATCACTGCGCCAACTACAAACTACTGGTATAGGCTCAACCTCGACCAAGCAGGGCAAAGCACACAACTCTTTTTTCTGAATCGCCCCTGTGAACCATAAACGCGGCACAAAAGCCGTGCCTACTTTGTGACGTACAAACTGTTCTATTGCATCTCTGCCAACAAGCTGGTGCACAATACCGTTCTGTATTTTTTCTTTTTTAAGCAACGAGCGTAAAACAAGATCCAGGGGTGACTGTGGCTGGGTAGTAATCAACGCCCCCTGTCGCACCACCTCATCCAAACTAATAGCTAAGGGTAATTGTGCAGGCGACAAAGCCACCCACGCCATGGGCAACCGTGCCACGACCATGTTGCGCAACCCTCGCTGCCGCTCCAAGGCCGCAAAACTCACTATCATATCCACAGCTCCAGCCTGTAGCTGCTGATGCAGAAAAGCCGTACTGCCTAAAGAGACTTGTATCTGGGTTAAAGGGTGCAAGCTTGCCAAAAAAGGCAAAAATGTCGGCAACCAAACTGTAGCTAGCTCTTGTTTTATCCCTATTTTTAGCGTTTCTGCTCCTAACGGTTTTTGCTCAGCAACAACTTGCCTTAGCTCTGATTCGGTAGCTAACAGCTGCTTGGCATACATCAGTAGCATTTGACCCGCTGGAGTTAAGCGGCTGTCTCGAGCTGTACGTTCAAATAAGGTTTGCCCTAAGTCCGCCTCTAGGGTTGCTATGCGCCCAGATATCGCTGCCTGAGTTAAACCCAGCTCAGTAGCGGCCGCTCTAAAGCTTCCTAAACGAGCAATCACTAAAAAAGTATCTAAAAATCGTAAATTCATTGCCTTATCCTAGGGCTTTTCCCCAGAGCTTTTTTGCTTTGATTCAAGCTAACATCAATTGGCCGAATGGCGCACACAACATACCCACACAATATAAGCTGAAAAAAGGAGACAATCCATGCAGCATATCCGTATCCAACCTGGGAAACCGTTAGCCGAACAAGCAGAAATCGGTCATAACCGCTGGCACCCCGATATCCCTGAACTCACCAGCGTTAAGCCCGGAGAGGAAATCATACTGGAATGTTTAGACTTTCTGGATGCTCAAATTAAAGATAACGATAGCGCCAATGATGTCCGAGACGTGGACCTAACGCGCGCACACCCTCTTACCGGCCCTGTTCACGTCGAGGGTGCTGAGCCTGGCGATATTCTCGTCGTTGACCTACTGGACATTAACTATGTCACCCCCATTGGCTTTTCTGGTGTTTTTGCCAAAGAAAACGGGGGGTCTTTTCTCGTTGATCACTTTCCTGAAGCCGATAAGGCAATCTGGGATCTCAGAGGAAAATTCGCTACCTCTCGCCATATCCCCGGCGTACGCATTGGTGCTATGCTTCACCCAGGCCTAATCGGTACCCTACCTTCACACGAGCTGCTCCAAGAGTGGAATCGACGCGAAGACGTACTCGTAAAAAAAGGGCAGGCCAACCCCCCTCATAAAGACACCGCTGTTTTACGCGGGGTGTCGGGGGCTGAGTTTGACCGTATGGCAAGCGAAGCAGCACGTACCGTGCCCCCACGTGAGCACGGTGGCAACCTCGATATCAAAAACCTCACTGTCGGCACCCGCATTTATTTTCCTGTGTATGTCAAAGGCGCAGGGCTTTCTTTAGGGGACCTGCATTTCTCCCAAGGCGATGGGGAAATTTCCTTCTGTGGAGCCATTGAAATGGATGGCGCTGCCCATTTAGGCTTTGACCTCATTAAGGGCGGCATGGCCAAATACGGCATCACCTCTCCCATTTACGTTCCTGGTCGCCATGATGTGCGTTACGACGAATGGCTCACCTTCACTGGCATCAGTGTTGAAAACGAGGTGAACCACTACCTCGACGCGACAGTTGCTTATCGCCAAGCTTGTTTAGCCGCTATTGACTACATCACACGGGTGACGGACCTAAACGCGAGCCAAGCTTATATGCTGCTTACCGCCGCTCCCGTCGAAGGGCGTTACGGCGGTGTAGTAGATGTCCCCAACGCTTCGGCCTCCTTAGCATTGCCTACTGGTATTTTCGACACCGACATCTTGCCTCAAGGGGCCCTTAACTACGCGGCACATTTTGGTCGCCCCGGGGTTCGCTGCACATTAAGCTAATGATTATGCATGCCTAGGTCTAGCATCTAGGCACCTTCAACGAGAATATCTTTATGCCTATTTACGATTACACCTGCACCTCTTGTCACGCTGTAACCACACGCTTTTTACCCATAGCCAAACGACATAGTCCAGGCCCCTGTGCGCACTGTGACAACGACGCCCTACAAATTCAAATCAGCGCCCCTCGTAGCCTTTATATTAAAGGTAGCCCCCAACGCGCACTCACGCCACAGCAACAGCTCGCCGGTGTTAATGTCGAAGGCCCTGGCACCAAAAAAGGCATTCGCAGCTCGGTGTTGCATAACTGCAAAGGCCCCAGCTGTTCCGTTTGTGCTGCCGCGTAATTTTTTTTACGTTTAAATCACGTATCATAAAAGCACCTACCGTTTTTATTGGTGCTCGTCTATGTCATTTCAGGCCATTATCTTTGACTGCGATGGGGTGCTCGTCGACAGCGAGCCCATTCGTTTAAATCTATTACGTAAAATGCTAGCAGATATGGGTTGGACGCTCAGTTACGCAGAATGCCAACATCTATTTTTAGGTAAGTCCACTCAAGAAGAAATCGACTACATTCAACAACACTTAGGGCAAAAGCTAGATGCTGAATGGATAATGGCTTATACCTTGCGCCGTAATCAGGCGCTACGCCAGCAAGTCATTGCTGTTCCCGGTATTCACTCCTGCTTGCAACTATTAAAAAAGCACTGGCCTGAGCACCTGGCTTGTGCTTCAGCAGCAGAAAAATCAAAAATTCTGCTACAACTGGATAAGGTTGGGTTAAGTTGCTA
>JAAYRP010000065.1 GCA_012518715.1 Alcaligenaceae bacterium
ATATGCTCTGATTGCTGCATATCGGCAATAGTACGCGCCACACGACGCAAGCGTTGCACCACCCGTACTGACCAGGCCCATTTACGCATTGCATTTTCCATCAGCTGTAATGCCTCGGGCCGTAACGCCGCATAGCGATCTAATGCCTCGCCCTGTAAGGACGCATTTAGCATGCCCTGACGTTGATATTGTCGCTGCTGGCAACGTTGTACCCGCTGTCGTATCGTGGATGAGTCTTCGACTGCGACGTCCGGCGTAGGAAAAGTCTCTTCAAAAGGCAGCACCAAATATAAGTCAATCCGATCCAGCAAGGGCCCAGAAAGCTTTGCACGGTAACGGTCGATTTTTTCTGGTGTGCAACGACATGCTATTTTTGGATGCCCAAAATATCCACAAGGGCATGGGTTCATGGCTGCAATCAACTGGAAACGTGCTGGGAAACAACCGCGCTGATTTGCTCGAGAAATGACCACCTCTCCGGTTTCCAATGGCTCTCTTAGAGACTCAAGAACACGTCGATCAAACTCGGGCAGCTCATCCATAAACAACACCCCATGATGCGCTAAGGTGATTTCTCCGGGACGCAGCTGACGACCGCCCCCCACCATTGCTGCCATCGTACAAGAGTGGTGAGGCGCCCTAAAAGGCGGTTGCTCAGTGAACAGAGCATCAGTTGCGTTACCACTAAGCTGTTTTAACACAGCCACTTCTAGTTGCTGTTGCGTGCGCAACGGGGGTAATAAGGTGGGCAAGCGCTGCGCCAACATACTTTTACCAACACCTGGTGGCCCTGACATTAATAGGCTATGCCCACCGCTTGCCGCTAGCTCTAAAGCAAAACGGGCCTGCTGCTGGCCATAGACCTCGGACATGCATAAGCATGAGGTAGACGCTGCGCGCTCTGTCATAGGAGCAGGCTGAGCAAACTGCATAGTTTGCTGCCCTGATAATAAGGCCACAGTCTCTGTTAACGTAGAGACCCCCACAACCTTTAATTGCGGTATATGTGCCGCTTGCTTTGCTGACAAGCACGGGTAAAAAAGAATGCGCTCAGCATAATGACGCTGCACCCCAAGCGCAAAAGCCAGGGCTGCTCCACTTGGCACAACGGCCCCTGTTAAAGATAACTCGCCGGCAAAGACAAAGTCTTGTACTGCCACTGGCAAACGTTCCCCTGACACAGCCGTTGCATCACTGATTTGCCCTGATGCCAACAGCACCCCGAGCGCTATAGGCAGATCAAACCGCCCCGATTCTTTGGGCACATCTGCTGGCGCTAGATTCACTGTGATACGCGCAGCAGGAAAGTCAAAACCACTGCTTACAATGGCTGAGCGCACGCGCTCTCGGCTTTCTCGCACCCCCGCATCCGGTAACCCCACCACTTGAAAGCTAGGCAAGCCGGGAGCAATATGTACCTCTACCCGTACTGCTATCATCTCTAGGCCAATCAGGGTACCGCTGGCCAAAACAGCTAAACTCATTGGGATCTCCTTTATCGTACTAAAGGAGTATGCCGCATTCTAATAGTCGTATGCGCCCTAGCTAGACCCTATGAGCCTTCCGTATTACTACGATTCGGTCGGTTTTTCATCCGTACTGCTTTTCTGACCAAGCTGTGCCTCAAGCTCTTGTACCCGCTGCTCTAATGCTGCTACACGGGCAAGAGCACGCTCTAACACCGCTACTTGTGAATCAAACTCATCACGCGTCAATAGATCCATGCGGTTAAAAGTTTGCCCCATAAAAGCTTTGACATTTTTTTCTAAGTCAGCCGCGGGGCTATTAGCAATTAAATCTGAAAGATTTTGTTGAAGCTGGCTAAAAAAATCATTACGAGTGTTCATGATCTATCCTTTCATAAAGTATTAAGGCTAGTTTAAGCTAAAAAAGCCGCCTCAAGGGCGGCTTTTGTTGATATCAAGCAAACACAGCGATTAAGGTTTTGCTTGTTGTACAGCAGGCAACTCTTCGTTACGTGGTGACTGTACACCATTACCTACAGCACCCTGAATAGCGCTATCGGCTTTAGCGGCAGCGTCTTTAATTGCATCGCCTGTAGCTGCGGCAGCTTTAGATGCTGCCTCTTTAACATCTTTTGCGGCTTCGACTGCTTTATCCTTAGCTTCTTCTGCTTTGGACTTGGCCTCATCTGTCTTTTCTGCTGCCTCGGCTTTTAACTTTTCAGCTTCGGCCTTGGCTTTTGCCTCTTCCGCTTCGGCTTTGGCCTTTGCCGCTTCCTCACCTGACTTTAGATCAGCTTCTACTTCCTTTTCTTTGGCAATAGCACTTTCTTTAGCGGATTCGATCTTTGCCTCGGTTTCAGCAGATGGTGCTACGGGTGCAGAAGGTGCCGTGGCGGCAGGAGACTCTGCAGGCGCAGCAACTTTGTCATCATTATCCGAGCAAGCGGTTAATAATGCTACAGAAGACACAACCAAAGCAGCTAATGTAATACGAGTCTTATTCATATCAATCCTTTTTCTAAAGATATTATTGAGAAGCTGTACCCAGCCCCCTTGTTACAATTACATTCTACTCAGTCCGCTCCTGCGAGCAAGCAAAGTAGTGTAAAGCTCAATGTCATCTTTTTTTTGAAAAACACAAACCCTTCAAAAATACCCCTTAATTATCAATAAGATACACAAAACCTGTCTAAAAAAGCAGCGCACTGGAAGTTACAATTGCAACGACTGACACAGCTTTTGTTACATAAAAATAGGGGTTAATACTTATTTTTCAAGAAGTTTATGCAGATCAATCCGCTCAGCACGATTTAAGGCCGTCGCCACCTTAAGGCGCAGAGCTGCCGAGTGCGAACTGAGTATTTCTTGCTTTATACGAGGAATCTGCGCCGCAGGCATCGAAAAACAACGTAACCCTAAGCCAAGCAACATACGCGTTAAACGCACATCCCCTGCCATCTCACCACACACGGAAACGGGCTTACCGTAAACCTCGGCACGATTAATCGTATGCGCGATTAAACGCAATACAGCTGGGTGCATAGGATCATACAAGTCGGCAACATCTGCATCTGCCCTATCTACGGCCATCACATATTGAATTAAATCATTGGTACCGATAGATAAAAAATCAAGATGTTGTGCAAATGGCTCAATTGCTATGGCAATAGCGGGCACCTCTACCATCGCCCCCAATTGAATCTGTTTTGCATAAGGCACACCATCGGCTATTAGGCTTTGCTCCGCTTTATCCAAGGCTTGTCGCACGGCATGTACTTCTTCCATGGTAGAGATCATGGGGATAAGAATACGCACCAAACCAAACTGAGATGCACGCAATAAGGCGCGCAGCTGTGTTTGAAACAGCTCGGGATGCGCCAAGCAATAACGAATAGCGCGTAAGCCCAAAGCTGGGTTCGTGGCTACGGTCTGCTCCCCATCCAGTGTTTTATCTGCCCCAATATCTAAAGTACGTATGGTTACGGGGCGCCCTTGCATCGTTTGCACTACACGAGCATAGGCTTCAAACTGCTCGTTTTCTGAAGGCAAATCTTTGCGCCCCATAAACAAGAACTCACTGCGAAACAAGCCTATGCCATCGGCTCCGATATCAAAAGCGACTTGGGCCTCGGAAGGAAGCTCAATATTTGCTTCAAGGTGGATGCGAATGCCATCAACCGTCATGGCGGGCGTATCACGCAACTGAGAAAGCTGCGCCTCTTGACGTAAATGCTCGGCTTGTAACTGACGATACTGCTGCAAAATCGTTTCGGCTGGATTAACGATGACAATACCCTTAAAGCCATCCACAATCAGCATATCGCCATCTTTGACTAGGCGACGAACATCCCCCAAGCCCACCACGGCAGGAATATTCATACTACGCGCAACAATGGCGGTATGCGAGGTAGGACCACCTAAATCCGTTAAAAAAGCAGAAAAACGTACTTTACGCAAACGCAACATATCCCCAGGGGAAATGTCACGGGCAACAACGATCAAACCCGAGTCGGTCGGGTCTGTTTGCACCAGCAAGCTATGTGCATGGGGTGCTTTACCATTAAGAATCAAAAGCACTCGCTCAATAACTTGACGCACATCTGCGCTACGCTCACGTAAATAGGGGTCTTCGATTTGTTCAAACTGCGCAATAATTTGCTGCCCTTGGGTCGCTAGCGCCCACTCGGCGTTATAGAGCCTGTCAGCGATTAGCTGTGCGCTTTGTTGTCGCAGCATCGGGTCAGCCAGCAATAAACGGTGCACCTCGAGTACTGGCGCAATCTCTCGCGGTGCATCAGCAGGCAGCTGTTGAGCAATCACCGCCAAATCCTGCTGAGCTTGGTCCATTGCTGCATAAAGCCGATCTGACTCGGTTTGCACCTGATCGGCTTCAATATAATAATGAGCAACCTCTAAGGCGGCAGCACCCATTACTGCTGCCTTGCCAATTGCGTAGCCTTGGACTACGCCCTGCCCCATTAAGCAAAACATCGCATTGGATGGCAGCGCGGCTTCGCTCATTTAGCTTTCCTCACCAAATTTATCCGCAAAAAGCTGCTCGATCTGAGCTAAAGCCTGCTCTGCATCAGCGCCCTCTGCGTCCACGGTCACGGTCACCCCCAACCCTGCCGCCAGCATCATCACCCCCATAATGCTTTTTGCATTAACACGCTGAGCCCCACGTGCAATATGAATATCACTTTGAAACTGGCTTGCTAACTGAGTGAGCTTAGACGCCGCCCGCGCATGTAGCCCTAATTTATTACTGATAACAATATCTATAGAAGGCATAACAATAATGAGTAAAGTTAAGAAACAGTGGGTGCTTGATGCACAATACCGCGGTGTGTACTGTGCAATATATTTTGAATACGCTCATCCATTGTAGGAGAAGCGTCGGTGAGTGCTTTGACCAGCATACAGACATTGACCCCTGATAAAAGATGTACGTGAAAGCCTTTTAAACAAAGCTGACGCTGCACCCCTGTGGCAATATGATAAGGAGTAGAGCCATATAAATCACAAAGCATCAACACATGTTGTTTATTCTGGGCTCGTAATTCATTCACAAGTGTGTCGATCCACGGCTCCGGCAAATCCGTAGGCAAAATATCCGCCACGCGCACACTAGGCGGTGTAGCTAATACATGCTGAGCGCAGGCATAGAGCGCTTGCCCCAACGGCGCGTGTGTCACGAGCACTACCGCTAAGGCTGTAGGATCAGGTTTCATTTCCAACCACAGTGGCTAAGGCTTGTGCAAATAGCTCTCCGACATGACAGTCGGTTTGCTCGGTAATCTCTACAAAACACGTTGGGCTGGTGACATTTATTTCTGTGACATAGTTACCAATCACATCCAAGCCCACAAGAAACAAACCGCGCTCAACGAGTTTAGGCGCTATGCTATTAGCAATGTGCCAGTCATGCTCGCTAAGTGGTTGCGCTACACCCCGTCCACCTGCTGCTAAGTTACCCCGCGTTTCTCCCGCTAAAGGAATCCGCGCCAAGCAATACGGCACTGGCTGACCATTAATAATCAAAATCCGCTTATCGCCCTGTGTGATTTCTGGAATATAGCGCTGGACCATTAGGCTTTCTGTGCTATTTTTGCTGAGCGTCTCTAAAATCGCCCCCACATTCACCTCGCCTTCGCGCATACGAAAAATCCCCATACCGCCCATGCCATCCAACGGTTTGACGATCACGTCTTTATGCTGCTGATGAAAAGCGCGAATTCGATCCATATCCCGCGTCACCAACGTCGGGGGTGTGAACTCAGGAAACTCCGTAATCGCCAGCTTTTCGGGGTGATTGCGTAATGCTGCGCCCGTATTAAATACTTTTGCCCCTTGGGCTTCGGCAAAGCTAAGCAAGTGTGTGGCGTAAAAATACTCCATATCAAATGGAGGGTCTTTACGCATAATAACTGCACTAAAGGCATTTAGTTCCAGCTCAGTGGGTGCTCCGGTTTCCGTCCACCAGTTAGCGCTATGCAAATCGGCATCTGCCGCAATATGAATAGGGGTGGTGCGAGCTTTGACACGACTATTATCGATATACATATCGGACAATAGCGTCACGCTAATTTGATGGTTATGCGCTATTAATGCGCGCATCATCGCTACGGATGTGTCCTTATAGGCGGACAATGACGGCAACGGATCAATAATAAATAAAACGTGCATAATGAATCCTGTAATAAACCCCTTCGTAACGCAAGGCCACGAAGGGGTTAAAGGCAAGTAACGCTATAAGGACTAGGTGGTTTTCTTGCGTGGCGCAAGCACCATCACCATTTGTCGGCCTTCTAGGCGTGGAAAAGATTCCACCTGACAAATATCCTCTACGTCGTCACGTACACGTTCCAAAACACGCATTCCTAGCTCTTGGTGAGCCATTTCGCGGCCTCTAAAACGCAGTGAAACTTTGACCTTGTCCCCGTCCTCGATGAAGCGACGAACATTACGTAGTTTTACGTTATAGTCCCCTTCGTCCGTGGCCGGACGGAACTTCACCTCTTTGACCTGAACCACTTTTTGCTTGGCTCGAGCTTCTTGTTGGCGCTTTTGTTCCTGATAACGGAACTTGCCGTAGTCCATGAGACGGCACACTGGTGGCGTTGCATTAGGTGCAATTTCCACCAAATCCACATCATGTTCTTCTGCTAAATCTAACGCCTGAGCTACTTTTACGATGCCAAGCTGTTCACCATCAATTCCAATAAGTCGCACTTCATTAACACGGATTTCACCGTTGATGCGATGTTTCTTTTCGGTTGCGATGTCTAAGACTCCTAAGTAATTAAATCAAATCTATGCCAAATGATTGGCTATTGACGTGTGTCAATATCATTTTGCAGACGATCTGCAAAGTCGGCCAGTGGCATAACCCCTAAGTCGAGGCCCCCACGACCGCGCACAGCGACCGTACCTGCCTCACGCTCCTTGTCCCCTACAACTAAGATGTAAGGGACTTTTTGCATACTGTGTTCACGAATTTTACGGGTGATTTTTTCACCACGCAAATCGCTATTAACACGGTAGCCTTGTGCTTTTAGCTGATCCGCTACCTGTTTCGCATAATCGGCAGAAGATTCAGCAATACAGCACACAACAGCATGCTCGGGCGCCAACCATACAGGTAAAGCCCCCGCGTAGTTTTCTAATAGAATACCAATAAAGCGCTCAAATGACCCCAAAATGGCACGGTGCAACATAACGGGAGTACGCCGCTGGTCATTGGCATCCACATATTCCGCCCCTAAGCGTGCAGGCATGGAAAAATCCACTTGAATCGTACCACATTGCCAATGGCGACCAATAGCATCTTTTAAGGTGTATTCAATTTTAGGTCCGTAAAACGCACCATCACCCTCGGCGATTTCAAATTCGCAATTGGTACGGCGTAAGCTTTCCATGAGAGCCGCCTCGGCTTTATCCCAAACCGCATCATCGCCAATGCGTTTTTCTGGACGCGTAGCGACCTTATAAAGTATTTCAGTAAAACCAAAATCCTTATAGACTTTTTGTAATAAAGCCGTAAAGTTAATGCATTCTTCTTGTAACTGGTCTTCGGTACAGAAAATATGCCCATCGTCCTGCGTAAAACCACGCACCCGCATCATGCCATGCAATGACCCCGAGGGCTCATTCCGATGACACTGCCCGAATTCGCCATAACGGATAGGTAGCTCACGGTAAGAGTGTAAGCCCTGATTAAAAATCTGCACATGACCAGGGCAGTTCATGGGTTTTAGTCCATACACACGGTTTTCTGATTCCGTGGTAAACATATTTTCAGAGTAGTTATCCCAGTGACCCGTTTTTTTCCACAAGGATAAATCCAAAATCTGCGGCGCTTTGACTTCCTGATAACCATTTTGCTGGTAGATTTTACGCATGTATTGTTCTACCTGCTGCCAAACCGTCCAGCCTTTAGGGTGCCAGTAAATCAACCCGGGCGCGTCCTCGTGAAACTGGAACAAACCGAGTTCGCGCCCCAAACGACGGTGATCACGCTTTTCGGCCTCTTCTAACATGGTTAAGTAGGCTTTCTGATCCTCTTTTGTTGCCCACGCTGTACCATAAATACGTTGCAACATTTCATTGTTGCTATCACCACGCCAGTAAGCGCCTGCGACCTTCATCAGCTTAAAGACTTTTAGCTTGCCTGTAGATGGCACGTGGGGGCCACGACACAAGTCAATAAAATCGCCCTCACGATATAAGCTAATGGTCTCGCCGGACGGAATAGACTCGATGATTTCAGCCTTGTACGTTTCGCCAATGCTTTTAAAAAACGCCACGGCCTCATCGCGGTCCCACACTTCACGCGAAACGGGAATATCCGCCTTGGCAAGCTCCGCCATTTTTTTCTCAATCGCCGTCAAATCCTCTGGCGTAAAGGGGCGCTTATAAGCAAAGTCGTAATAAAAGCCATTATCAATAACAGGACCAATCGTTACCTGCGCATCAGGGTAAAGCTCTTGTACGGCATAAGCTAATAAGTGAGCCGTAGAGTGGCGAATGATTTCCAAGCCCTCGGGGTCCTTAGCGGTGATAATCGCTAGCTCGGCGTCCTGATCAATGACATAACTGGTATCTACCAACGTAGGCTCAGCCCCTTTTGTCGTCACTCGCCCTGCAAGAGCAGCACGCCCTAAACCTGCGCCAATAGAATGAGCTACGTCACCAACAGAAACAGGCCCATCAAATGAGCGCTGTGAACCATCGGGTAAGGTAATCTGAACCATACAACATCCTAAAAAATAAAAAACGCGGCACCAAGGCCGCGTTTAAGGTATCTGTGATTGGCTTGAATCAACGAGCGAACACAATGCGGCCAATATTATTGTCGCCAGCTAGTCGTTCGCGTTGTGGTCATAAGAGATCCTATTCGTTATTCAAGATTAGTAATTACTAATAAGTTTACCATTAACCCCCCTATTACGCAGCCAAAAGGCACGATTTTTGTTGCTCTATCACGACGTTTGGGTTAAATTATGGTCCTATCTAGATAGACACTGTGTTAAGTAAAAAGTTCCCCCATAAAAACAGCAAAAAACACTTGACACAAAAACATAATCTACGCTATAGTTATATTTTTAGGCGGTTAGCTCAGTTGGTTAGAGCGCTACGTTGACATCGTAGAGGTCGCTGGTTCGAATCCAGTACTGCCTACCAGAATTCATGTTTCACTAGACGTCACAAACCGTCTATAAACACCATAAACCCGCATAGTCATTGGCTTTGCGGGTTTTTTGTTGTCTACTTTCCACCTCGTTTGATCTGACCAGATTTTTTGACAAAAAAGCGTGATTGCGGTAAAAAAGCAGCGCAGGCGGAAACCGTGGCGCTGCATCCTTGTTTTTCTTCATCGACCGGGACGGGCCGGCTCTTGCATCTGGAGCCTGTCTTAGGCTCAATGGAGTTTATGTTGATTACACTTAGTCCTATCAAAAGACGTATTGTTTACGTCACCATCTTTGAAATTTTTGCTATTTTATTCTCCACATGGATTCTGATGGCACTTAGCCATAGCGATGCTCAAGAATCCTTGCCTGTGGCTATTATGGTTTCCGTAGCCGCTGTGATCTGGAACTACATCTACAACACCCTTTTTGAATCTTGGGAGCGCCGTCAGCATGTTACGGTACGCAGTCTACGTATTCGTAGTGTGCACGCGATCGGTTTTGAGGGTGGGTTATTATTGATCTGCTTACCGATTTATATGTTGTGGTACGGGGTTGGGCTTTGGAAAGCCTTTACCATGGAAATCACACTTTTACTCTTTTTCTTGGTGTACACCTTTGTCTTCACCTTGATTTTTGATAAGATTTTTACCCTTCCCCATCTACAAAATCAAGCCGGATAATCCAGAAGACCGCTAAGCATATAACCATATAAGGTATGATGAATTCATTAAAACAAAACCATTCATCACAGCAGGACCCAGTATGGCAATTAGTAAAGATTTTCACGGTGGTTTTTCTCGATTCTTTGACCAGCCGACCCGAGACACATTAAGAGATCTTCTTAAATATGGCTCGGGCGAGGCAAATCAATTTGACTTCAAAGAGATCTGGCCAGAAAAACATAAAATTGCCAAACATATTCTTGCTCTAGCAAATTCCGGTGGCGGCGCGCTGATCATTGGCGTAAAAGACAATGGCGACTTAGAAGCTTCAGGTATCCCTCCAGGTGGCAAAATCGATAAAACCGACGTCGCCAAGCAGGTTTCTGCATACCTACCTCGCAGCTTAAAATTTGATATTTTGGATTTTGACTATCCCATCGATTCAGAATACGCCAAAATCAAAGGCAAATCCTTTCAGGTGGTTATTGTGAACTGTGACGAAAGTGAGCTGCCTTATCTTTGCTGTAAAGACCACCCTGAACTAAAAAGCAACGTGGTTTATATACGCAAACGCCAAGAATCCACCGAAGCCAATCACGAGGATTTACAAGAGGTGATTAATCGCCGCCTAAAATCTGGGGCGTCGACGCCAAGCATGATCAGCTTAAAAGAAGATCTGGATCAGCTTAAAACCCTTTACAAAGAAATGGATTCTTTTAGTCGTCTTATTCCTATTGAAAGCATTAACCGTTTATTAGGCTACAAACCAAGCCAATATGCCCCAGAGGAATCACTAGAAGAGTTTGTAGCTGAACTAATTCGGCTAAAAAAGGAAAAAATCAAACGGGATTTAGGAATAAGTCTCAGCTAAGCTAACGTTTTTATTTTTTATAAAGGACACCCATGTCAGAATCGATTTCCAATCAAGACCAGCAGGTATTACTCGGCATTGCTTTTGCTGATCAAGCTCTCATCGCTGCTCAAATTGCCCTTTTTGCTGGGAAAACCAATGATGCTAAGGAAACCATTGCCCTATTACACGCTATTGCCGATGAGGTTTCTAACCGCTATCAACTGACAGGGGTGGCCAAAGACACCATGAAGCTACGCATGGAAAAAACCATTCATTTAGCGTCGGCGATTTTAGGGGATAAAACTAGCCCGTCAGAACAAACCGCGCATTAAAAATTCGCGCCCCTCTCTGTGCTAGGGGCGCTACACATTATTTGCTATGCTGCAAAGCCTTTTGAATTTGCTGCATATTTTGTAGCAAAGCCTCTAATCCGGCACCATCTAATAAATACCAATGTGCGGGATCCAAATAAATGATCTGTGGTTGGCGCTCTGTTTGGGTTTGCTCCACCGTCTTCAATAGCTGTTGTGCAGGTGTCGCATCCGCTTTATTTACCGCTGCATCACGATCAATCACATAAATCCAATCTGGATTAATACGCTCAATATCCTCGATGCTTAACTCTACCCCTTTGCCTTCGGGGAAATCCGTAAGCGCTGGCTGCACCCCAAATTCATTAAATATCACCCCATAGCGGGACTGTGGCCCTTGAGCAATCAGCTTGTTATTGGTGGTGAGCAGTAATAAGCCTGTACCAGCTTGTGCTGTTGCCTGACGCAAGGCTGCCAGTTGCGTATCCAAGCGCTCAATATAATGCGCAGCTCGTTGTTCCTTGCCATACCATTGGCCTAATCGCTGCGTGATTTGTTTTACGCTTTGCACTAAATGCGCTTGATCAAAGCTTAAATCAACAGTAGGTGCCAGCTGCTGTACTGTTTCCAAAGCGCGGGAAGAGCGTCGCCCTACAACAATCAGATCAGGATTGAGCTCACGTAAGACCTGCTCATCTGGCTCAAACAAGGAGCCCGTCTTAACGTAGCTATTCGCTTCATACTGGGCAAGGAACTGTGGATAGCGTGCACTAGGCACCCCAGCCACAGGAATCGCTAAAGACTGAAAAATATCTAACAGTGCCAAATCCTGTACAACTACTTTTTGTGGGGGTGCTTGTAAGATCATAGATTGACCAGCATATTGCGCTGTGATTGCCATTGGTGCTGTCGACACACACCCCACAAGCCCAGCCAGACTCAACACTACCACACCAACCGTTTTTTTCATTTTTAATGTGCGTAAATTCATGATTTCCTTTTTGATCGTTACCCCAACTATCGCCCATTCAAGCGAGACAAGACGCAAGATACGCGGTCTACCATTTGGCCTCGATTATACCCACAAATGAGAATCATAATCATTTTCTAAACAGGTTGAACTCGACCTAAATAAAAACGAAGTGGTAGAATGTGGCTCTTTGCTCAACAAACATGTAACAAGTTGCGAACTGACACTACGTGCCAATACGTATAATCCACCTGAACTCATCTTGCTAAGCCCTTTATATACCAACAAAAACCGTGTTTTTTTGCTTAAATTTTTCAACTATAGCTTCACAATCCATCACTATTTTTCCGTGCTTTAAAAACACGGCACCCTTGCCTAGACCACAACTTAGGCGTATTATCCCTACTGTGAAACACTAAATGTTGTGGTTAATGCATTTATCCCCGTATAGAGATCATGCGTTAAAAACAACAGTACAGCGTGTTTTTTCGTCTCATTAAACAACGACTCGACTTGTTAAATGACGGCAAAGCCCGATCTAGCAAAGCCTTGCGTTTAATGAGCTGTTTTTTACAAATAATCAACCCCCTTGTTTTGTGCTTTTTTGCTGTGCATGGTTGTACTAGAATAGCCAGCGGTATCATCGTTCTGCCTCACAACAATGTGTATTGATTGTGTTGGAGCACAAAGCTAAACCACTGCATCATGTATTTTTAGGTGAAAAATACTGTGTAAAACATCAGTCATACCAATTAAAAATTAGGGCGATATTCTGCCCAACCACCCGAATTACCCACTTAACTTAGGGCGATGTATCGCCCTTTGGACGCACTGCTGTCGTCTATAGCCTTTGCGCTACCGATTAGCAACAACTCCGCGCCCATGAATCAGATAAAGGATTAGGAGTTTATGATCTACAAAAGTCAAATAGAGACCCCTACGGATTCCTACGTAGCTAGGTATCCTTGGGCAACGGAAATGGCGATTGGCCAACAGGATATCTATTGGACTGCCGAAGAATTAGGTGTAGAAGAAGACGAACAAGATTTCAAAATCAACCTAAACGAGGCGGAACGTCATGGTGTTATTACTGCGCAATCCATCTTGACCCAATACGAGCTGATGTTAGGCGGCGAGAACCTTTGGGGCGGCAAGATCCCCAAAATGTTCCCTCGCCCAGAAATCGCGCGTATGTGCGCCAAGTTTACGGATGTTGAGCTGCACGTCCACGCGCCCTTCTATGACATCGGTAATGTCGTCATGGGCAACTCCACCGATGAGTTCTATACCCAATGGAAGCGCGATTCCGTGCTCACTGAACGCATTGCTTTTATTGATAACTATGCCGATAGCGATTGTCCCCTCGAAGTCACCGCCGCTTTAGCCATGCTCGAAGGGGTCGTCCTCTATTCCGCCTTTGGTTTTTTCAAAGGGTTTAACAGCCGCGGTTTTAACCTGATCCCACATTTTGTTTCCGGCATTGACGCCTCGGCCAAAGACGAGAATTTCCACTCTATTGCCTCGAGCTTTTTGCACAAAGAATGCAAGCACGAGCGTCGTGCTTTGGGTTATCACACCGACGAAGATGACCGTAAACTGCGCGAAGCCATCTGGAAAATGGCCGAAGTCCTTTATCTGCACGAAAGCCGCATTATTGATCTGATGTTTGAAATCCCCGGCAACCGCGTTACCACCAAAGACGAACTACTCGAATTTGTGCGCGATCGTATCAATATTGTGTTGGAGCGCCTTGAGATGCCGAAAATGTTTGATCAAGAACCTGGGCTGATTTCCGGCTGGTTCTATAACCAATTAAACACGGTTAAGGTTCCTGACTTTTTTGCGGGCACACAAATTCAATACCGCCGTAACTGGGATCGTTATAAGCTTACATTCAGAAAAGAGGTAGAAAATGTCCTTTAAAGAGTCGGGGATTAGCGAAGAAAAAATTCAAATGTTTGAGCAGCTCAGTGCCGAGCGCAAACATTTGCAAGAAATTGGCCATCTCCCCCCTTGGTACATTACCCAAGGCTGGCAGCTTTTCAAAGAAAAATACCAATACAAAGACGAGCCAGCCGTTTTGGGTCGCCATCGCACCATTGCCAAAACTCTAGCGCAATATATGGTTGGCGAGGAAGCCAAATGGGAAGAGCTCTTTTTCAATGAGCTTTGGAATGGCATTTTGTCACCCGCAACCCCAGCTCTGTCGAACACGGGTACCGATCGAGGCATGAGCGTCTCTTGCTCTGGGCAATTTGTTGGCGATAGCGTTGTGTCTTTTTATGATGGCTTAAAAGAAATGGCACTGCTATCAAAAAACGGTTTTGGTACCAGCGCTGACTTTAGCTCCATTCGTCCACGTGGCGCACCGATCACCGCTGGTGGCGAAGCCAGCGGCCCTGTGCCCGTCATGGAAGATTTTTTTACCTGCGCCTCTAAAATCAGCCAAGGCGGTAATCGTCGTGGTGCTGTCGCCGGCTATTTGGATATCGAACACCCTGACTGGGACGAAGCCGTCGATTTACTCATGCGCGACCCAGACGGTAAAAACTTTGGTTGGACCGTACGCGATAGCTTTATCGAAGCCCTAAAAAATGGTGACCCTGAAGCTAACCGTAAATTTACTCGGGCTCTGTATGTAAAACTGGTCACAGGTAAAGGTTATTTCTTCTTTATCGATAAAGCTAACCGACACCGCCCTCAGATGTACAAAGATCACGGCCTAGATATTAAAGCCACGAACTTATGTACCGAGATCATGCTCCATAGCTCAGAGGAGTACACTTATTCCTGCATTTTGGCTTCGATGAACTTAGCCAACTGGGATAAAATTAAAGATTCGGATTCCGTATTTATTGCTACCGTATTCCTTGATTGCTTGTGCGAAGACTTTATCCGCAACAGCAAAGGGGTGCCTGGCTTAGAAAAGGTGCGTGAATTCACCATCAAAGGGCGTGCAATTGGCCTCGGTGCTATGGGTTTTCATACCTATCTCCAATCTAAGGGCATCCCTTTTGCCAGCTTAGAAGCCCAGTTCCTCTCTAACGAAATGGCAAAACACATTTCAGAGGAGTCTTTACGTGCTTCAAAATGGTTAGCAGAAAAATTTGGCGAACCAGAGTGGTGTAAAGGCTATGGCGTACGCAATACCCACCGTACCGCTTATGCGCCTACCAAATCCACCGCCTTACTAATGGGTGGTGTGAGCGAGTCCTGGTCACCTGATCCAGGTATGGTTTTTGATATGGCTTCGGCTGTGGGTGAACTACGCCGTATCCCCCCTGTGTTCTACGAAAAAATGAAAGAAAAAGGGGTTTACAGCGAGGAAACCATTCGCGACATCATTAACCATATCGGTAGCGTACAACACGTGGATTGGCTCACACCCGAAGAAAAGCAAGTCTTTATGAATGCTTATGAAATTGAGCAAAAAATCATCTTGCGTCACGCTTCCCAACGCCAGAAATACACGTGCCAAGGTCAGTCCTTGAACTTTTTTGTCGCCGAAGAAGGCTCCGAAGACCAAATCGCAGAACTCATCACCATGGCCTTTTTGGATGAAAACATCCTTAGCCAATACTACTTCTACTCTAAGAGCGGTGTTGTTGTTCCTGACGAATGTCTATCTTGCTCCGCATAAAAAATTAGCCCACTTTCATCGTGGGCTTTTTTTATCCTTGCTCGGATTGTATTAAATCGTGCAAACCCGCTCTACAGTAAAAGAGTCGGCGGCTAACATGATTTCATAACCGGACATAATCGCTTGCTCAAGGGCTTCGGCACGAAAAGCGAGTTTTTCTAGCATGGCTTCAATCTGCTCATCAGAATCCAACATCGCATATTCGCCATATAAATCATAACAATTAGGGCTCCAGCAGAAGGAAAAATCCCCATTCGGGCGGATCAAAGCGACCTCGCCTGCCTCGCCGGCGTGCTCTTGGGCTTTGTCTAGGCTACCCGTACCATAAACCGCACGTGATCTAAATGGGATACCAAACTGTTGTGTAAACCAGGCATCAATACGATGGTGTGCGGGCACTGGAATATTTTTGGGCTGACGATTCACTGGAGCATAAATCGTCATTTTGTCTTCGGTAAGAGGACGTGAAAACCCACGGTACACAGGTAAACCCGTGGTTAATGTTTCCCAATCCTCTGCTTTAAACCAAGTACCTTTGCTGCGATCAAATAGATTATGAGTGTTCATTTTAATATTTTTCCGCAATAAGGTTAGAAAAAAAGTTATATAAGAAAAAGTTTAATCATCTAGCCATTTTATATCACGTAAGTGCCAAGTCTCATGCGTTCGATCAAACTCAACCTGTGCCTCGTAGGTTTTTTTGTGCGTACCACCTGATCGATAGGTAGCTTCTACCGTAGCTTGAATCACAAACTGACATTGACCAATGGCTTTAGAGCTTGCTTTAGGTAAAAACGGGAACTGCACAGACTTCATTTCTGTCATCGACGCTTCGATAGGCTCTTTGGTTTTATTAAACGCCTTTACCACATCGGTGCAAATGGCCGCAATGCGTTTTTCCTCACGATCTAGTGCTGATTGTGAGCGCTTATAAACGAACTCATTCCAAAAGGCTAAGCCTAACATCAAACTCGCCCCTACCGCTATGTAATAAAAGCCCTTACGCTTAATCGGCGCGTATTCAGCACTATCATTATCTCGAAAATATAAGCCACCCCCTTTAATCATCAACAAAATAGAA
Source organism: Alcaligenaceae bacterium (assembly GCA_012518715.1). Classification (GTDB taxonomy): domain Bacteria; phylum Pseudomonadota; class Gammaproteobacteria; order Burkholderiales; family Burkholderiaceae_B; genus Paenalcaligenes; species Paenalcaligenes hermetiae. The sequence goes on from JAAYRP010000065.1 coordinate 16,678, forward strand.
GACAAGGCGATGACAATCACTATCCACAACATAAATAACAACCTAAAATGCGCAAACAAGCCCTAATTGTAATACGTTTATTAAAAACATGACCCGAATTAACTGCATTCCTGTAAACGAGCTCACTCGTGCACATCTCGTAGCCGAATATCGTGAGCTTCCACGCGTATTTAAGCTCGCACGCAAAGCGGCCCAACGGGGCTTTCAGGCCAAAGACGGACCAAAAGACTACACCCTAGGCAAAGGACATGTTTTATTTTTTTATACGCGCTTGAGCTATTTAGCTAAACGCCAAGCACAGCTTGTACACGAAATGCAAAAGCGCGGCTATCAACCCCAGTTCACGGATTCCTTATTTGACACGTATGCGGATATTCCCGCTTATATGTGGAATGATTGGATACCAACAGCCGCAGCTTTAAAAATTAACAGACAAAGGATTCAAGAGCGACTAGGTGTATCGCAATAAATGCTTTTTAGGTAAAACACCCGCCCATTGCTCATGATCCGGCAAAGGGGCTTGAGCACGACGGATACGTTTCCAATTAGGATCATTGGCTAAACGGGCATTGATTTCAATAAACTCCGCTTGATCTGGTGTAATTTCTGCTGCATTCACGATAGCACCGACTGGACACTCTGCCACGCAGATAGAACAGTCAATGCATTCGTCTGGGTGAATCACAAGAAAATTTGGCCCTTCGAAAAAACAGTCCATGGGGCATACGGTGACGCAATCCGTATACTTACACTGAATACAAGCTTCTGTTACAACGAAGGGCATAATCCAACTCGGTTAAATTTGACGCAAACGTCGAGTATACACCACGCCCCAGACTAAACCTAGTACAGCAGCCACCAACGAAGCGGTTAACACACCCAGCTTAGCAGCACCGAGTAAGACCTCATCACTAAAGGCCAGCGTGCCAATAAATATTGACATCGTAAAGCCAATACCTGCCAATACCCCAATGAGGCTAACGCCAGACCAGCTCACCCCTTCTGGTAATTGGCAAATTTTTAGCCACACTGCCAATCGGCATGCCATAAAAATCCCGAGCGGTTTACCTAATACTAAAGCAAAGACCACACCGAACATAACGGTCTGCGCGCCCCCACTGGAAATATCAATGCCCTGAAAGCTAACCCC
>JAAYRP010000066.1 GCA_012518715.1 Alcaligenaceae bacterium
AATCGCCAGGATTACCCCCCAAAAAATAGCACCGTAAAAGGGCAGGAGAACCCAAATAAAGGCCAGCGATACAACGCCTAATAAAACGAGGAAGCTGTGAAAATAGAGGCGGCTTCGAGTAGACATAATTGCCCTTTGTGATAAGCAGAACAAGAAGCATCATTATATCGACAAGCGCGAACAGAAAAGTCAGCCGTTTGCGATAATCATGCGCTAAAGCGTAAAATAATGTTATCTGTTGATAATTCACTCATTATTGAGCATTTTATGATTTTAAAAGTCGTTCGGAATGGTTTAGGGTCGTTAATAGCGGGTGTTGATACATTAACGCGCCCCCCTAAAAAACAACGGGATCCCCAAGTGCAGGCTCAGGTGGATGCCGCGGCAGCAACCATGGCGCTTTATCAGTTCCATGCCTGCCCGTTTTGTATCAAGGTGCGTCGAGCCATGCATAAGCTTAATGTACCAGTCCCACTTAAAGATGCCCAAAAAGACCCAGTCATTGAACAGGAATTAATACAAAAAGGGGGGAAACGCCAAGTACCCTGTTTGCGTATTCAAGAAAGTGATGGCAGTGAGCGCTGGCTCTATGAGTCCAACGCGATCATTCAGTACTTAGAAACGCGGTTTGGTGACCAGTAACTATTGTTTGCCGTAGACACCCTCTTGCTTGGTAGCAAGAGGGTTTTGTTATTGTTGACGTTGCTGCAAGTCTTTAAATGCCATCCAGAGAGCGAGGCTCATAATGAACAGAATAGCGATAAAACCGGTGGTTACAGCAGTAGTCCACGAGGTATAGGGTTGGATACCAAAGACAAGGGCGGTAATGACGGCGATACCGACCGAGGTACCAATACGTTGGCCTGTTTGCATGATGGCTCCTGAGCTACCAGCATAATTCAACGGTACTTCGGCAAGGGTTAATGCCTGATTAGGACTAATGGAAGAACCTTGTCCTAGACCAAATAAGCCAAGACTACCCAACAACCACCAAATACTGATGCCTGCATATTGGTGTAATAAAATGACGACTACGCTTAATGCTAAGCCGAACATAGCCATACAAAGCCCACCAATCACTACCTTTCTGCCATATTGACTAATGCGTTTGCCTGCCCAATGAGAAGCCGTAGCAGATAATAAAGCTGACGGGATACCGATAAAACCGGCCTCAAAAGCACTGAGCCCAATGGCTTGTTGAACGTAGATTGGAATCAGTACCCATACGCTTGTCATGCCTAAAAAATATAAGGCCATGATCAGGCTACCATTGCGGTAGCTGGGGATGGAAAAGATAGCAAGGTCAACCATGGGGCTATAGCCTTTTTTGGTATACCAAGCTTCCCATTGGACCCAAAGGTAAAAGAGTAATAAGCCAAGTGGAATAAGTAGCCAAATATACGGGGAAATTTGGGATTCGACAAAAGGGAAAAGGACACTTAGCACACCAGCACCGAGTAACAGAGCGCCGATAGGATCGAGTGAGCTAAAACCATGGGATTTTTTGAGCTCAGCAAAACTAATAAGGGGGCGAGGGAACCAGCGCCACGCTAAATAGAGAGTCAGCAAGCCCACAGGTACATTGATTAAAAAGGTGAAGCGCCAGCCCAGTTCTGGACCACCCAGTTTAATTAACAACCCCCCTAATACAGGACCAATGGCGACGGAAACCCCTACCGTTGTCCCAAATAAGCCAAAGGCACGGCCGCGTTCCGGGCCTTTAAAATACTGCTGGATCATGCCTACCCCCTGAGGGTTTAAGAAACCCGAGCCAACCCCTTGGGCAAAACGCGCTAGGTTTAATGAGTGGGCATCAGGAGCGAAACCAGCCGCTATAGAGGAGAGGGTAAAAATCCCCACCCCTAGCATAAAAAAACCACCACGCCCCATGAGGTCTCCGGCGCGACCGGCACTTACCAATATCACACCAAAAGTAAGAGCATACCCAGACAGAATCCATTGCAAATCCGAGTGACTCGCATTTAGACCAATTTGCATCGCAGGTAGAGCCACATTGACCACACTGACACTCATGAGCGACATAAAAATCGCTCCGAGGATCACCAGTAATATGCGCCAGCGAATGGTATTAAAACTAGGAGTAGAGGGGGAAGAGGTGGAACGGTTTTTCATAGGCGATGGGGTAAAGAGAAGTCAGTGAGCTTATACGATACACCATCAGCAAAAAAATGGCTGCGCCCCCTAGATAAGGGGGCGAGAAAAGACAAGCTTAGAGAATGGCTTCGGGCGACTCAGGAAGGATCTGACCACCGTCGACAATAATCGTTTGTCCGGTAATAAAGCTGGCTTCTTTAGAGGCGAGGAAACAGACCGCATAGCCAATATCCTCGGGCTTACCTAAGGTACCCACAGGTACAGCACGGGTCATTTGATCCAGATAGGACTGGCCTTGGTCGGCTAAGCCCTCGGTTAAAATGTTACCAGGCATAACGGCGTTGATAGTAATGCCGTCTTTGGCGTATTCTAAGGCTGCACTACGCATAAAGCCAAGCTGGCCGGCTTTGCTGGCGCCGTAGTGACTCCAGTTTGGATAGCCAGTAATGGCACCTGTAATGGAGGAGGTGATGACTACCCGCCCATAACCTTGTTTTTTCATGGGGGCCAGCGCGGCTTGTGTCATGAAAAACGTACCTTTGAGATTGACATTGTGCATTTGATCCCAATCGGCTTCGGTCATCTCTGCTAGGCTGGCTTGTGGGAAAATACCGGTATTGGAGCAGAGAATATCCAGACGCCCATGTTCTTGGATCACCTCATCAACCAGGGCTTTACATGCGGCTTGTGATGTCACATCCACTGTTTTAAAGGTGGCGCCAAGTTCGGCTGCTGTTTGCTTGCCAGCGGTTTCATCAATATCGGCAATCACTACGGTTGCACCCCCTTGAATTAGGGTGGCAACAATGCCTTTACCAATACCTTTTGCACCCCCTGTCACAATAGCGATTTGTTGATTTAGATCGAACATATAAGCTCCTTTAAAGTGGGAAGAAAGAGTGACCTATCTTTAGTATAAAGGAGCGGAAAGATAGCGGAAGTATTAAGCTAGATTTGTATGATATATATCAATTTCTACTTACTTTATACCTAAAATGCTAAGAAATATAGGGTATTTACGAGTTAATGCAGTTATCTGGATGAAGGAGATCAGGGTGATTGCTATACATGTCTTGAACTAAGTCTTGCATGGCGTTGATATACCAAGAGCTATCTTTTTTACGAAAACTAAAAATAATTGGTGAGCTGACATCTTTATCACGGATAAGACGATATTGGATATCTTGCCGAATACGTGCTCCTGTAGGGATAACACAAAGCCCGTCGCCAGCCGCAACGAGTCCCAAAGCCGTTTGTAGGCTTAGGACCTCTTTGATATCAGCGGGATAAATTTGCTTATCTTGTAGCGTATTTAAAATATAGTCTGCAAAGCTGGGACGGGGCTGTGAAGGATAAACAATTAGGCTTTGGTCGGTGACAGCACTCAGGCAGATAGGACCAGTTGGTGTTGCTAGCGCGCTATTGCCAGGCATGGCGAGGGCCAGACGTTCTTCGCGATAGGTGACACGCGCAATCGCCGGATCATGGACTTTAAC
>JAAYRP010000067.1 GCA_012518715.1 Alcaligenaceae bacterium
AAGCCACATTTAGTGGTAGTTTTTCTCTATTGCGTGGGGATTACGCGATTGGCGAAGGTGCGTGGTCCAAGTTTGACATTGTTGCAAACGATGTACGCATTGATTTCACTATCATTGCCACCCCTTAATTTATCTATTTGGAGAGTTTTATGAAAACCACATGGCGCCGTCTTGCACTAACAGGTGCTTTAACCGCTTTATTTACCCTGCCTACTGCTATGGCAGAAACGGTCACATACAACGTGGATTCCTCCCATACCTTTGCTCGTTTTTCTTACAATCACATGGGGTTGAGCCAACAGTTAAATCGTTTTAATAAAACTAGCGGTACTGTTGCCCTAGACTTAGAAGCCAAAACGGGGGATGTGCAAATCGAAATCGATACTACTTCCGTAGATACTGGTCATGAAGGGTTTAACGAGCATATTCAAGGCGAAGATTTTTTAGATACAGCCAAATATCCCACCGCTACTTTTAAGTCCAGCAAAATCATCTTTGAGGGTGACACCCCTACCGCAGTCGAGGGTGATTTAACCATCAAAGGCGTAACTAAACCCGTAACGCTAACGATTACTTCGTTTGCAGCTAAACCTCATCCAATGCTGAAAAAACCTGCTATTGGCGCTGACGCAGAGGTCAAAATCAAGCGCTCTGACTTTAACGCTGATAAATTTGCACCTGCAGTAAGCGATGAGGTCACTATTAACATTGCACTCGAAGCGATTGCTAACTAAAAACCTAAAAAAAAGACCTTCTCTAAGAAGGTCTTTTTTACATGGGTTGGGGTTATAAAATATCGTAAATCGCCTCTAAGGGGCGCCCTAGGCGCACGCCTTTTTTTGTTTGAACCAAGGGGCGATTTAATAAAATCGGATGCTCGACAATTGCTTCAAGTAACTGTTGCTCATCGGCCTGATCTAATTGTAAATCTATATAAGGCGCTTCATTCGTACGCACTAGCTCTCTAACAGAAAGGTTGCACTGTGCTACCAATGCTTTAAGTTGCTCAACCGATAAGGGGGTTTTGAGGTACTCAATCACCTCTGGTTCTAACCCCTGCTCTTGTAGATAAGCCAATGCTGCACGCGATTTGCTACAACGTGGGTTATGATAAATTTTTGTCATTTACTCTCTACTCGAATAAAAAGGATTAACATAAAATCCTAACTACACATAAAGGAAAAAACATGATTGATTTATACTACTGGACCACGCCTAATGGTCATAAAATCACGCTTTTTTTAGAGGAAGCCGGTCTGGAATATCAAATCATTCCTATTAATATCGGTAAAGGGGAGCAGTTTCAACCGGATTTTTTAGCCATTGCGCCAAATAACCGTATCCCTGCCATTGTAGATCACAACCCCCAGGATGGAGGGTCCCCTATTTCTGTTTTCGAATCCGGGGCGATTCTACAATACTTAGCAGAAAAAACAGGCTTGTTTTTACCTAAAGATCTACGTCAACGCACCCAAACTCTCGAATGGCTAAATTGGCAAATGGGTGGGCTTGGGCCTATGGCTGGTCAAAACCACCACTTTAACATATATGCTCCAGAAAAAATTGCTTATGCCCAAGAGCGTTACATCAAAGAAACCAATCGTCTTTATGGTGTTTTAAACAAGCAGCTTGCTGATCGTGATTATATTGCAGGCGAATACAGCATTGCCGATATGGCGTGTTATCCTTGGATAGTGCCTCATCAAGCGCAAAGCCAAAACCTAGACGATTTTCCACATTTAAAAGCGTGGTTTGAGCGTATTGCGGCACGGCCTGCAACACAACGTGCTTACGCCAAAGCAGAAACAATCAATACGCAACCTTCTGTTTCTGACGAAGAGTCCCGTAAACATCTATTTGGCCAAGATGCTTCAATTATTAAATAAGGAATGTCTATGATATTACAGTCACCCTATCGCGCAGGGTTTACCGCATTATGCGCTTTAGTCTTAAGCGCTTGTGCGGCTCCGCAAAAAGACATATCGCTTATCCCTACACAGACAGCAGATATAACGAGCAAGGATGGTGTATTTACTCAACCTCTACAGTATGAGCGTCAAAAACCTGGTTGCAAGGGTGACTGCCCTCGTTTAAAAGTCGATTCTTTGATTTTCCCTGGGAATAAAGCCTTAACTGACTATGTGGATCAGCAGCTCGCCGATATGACTCAGTTTGATGGGACTTATACAGCACAAGCTAGCGTCTCTGACTTTACTGATTATTATTGGGTCCATGCAGGTCCAAGAGACGAGGTCATTCTTAGTTCAAAAGTGCGATATCGTAATCAGCACCTCACCGTGTTAGAGCTAGGAGCTTGGCAATATTTAACCGGTGCAGCTCATGGTATGGGAGAAATACGCTTTATTAACTGGGATAATCAAAAAAAGCAGGCGCTCACTCTAAAAGATATCGTCAAACCGAATCAGTTACCTGCTTTTATTGAAAAACTACAACAAGCACACCAGCGTTGGCTTGCCACGCAAGAAGCCGCACAAGAAAACCCTACGGAATATAATCGCTTATGGCCATTTCAGCCAAGTGATAATATCGCCCTGACCGATGCCGGCGTTGTTGTGAAATACAACTCTTACGAAATCGCGCCCTACTCATCTGGGCGGCCAGAGCTACTCATTCCTTATCCAGAGCTTCGGGGGATTTTACACCCTGCTTATTTACCCCGGTAATGAAAAAACCCGCTGAGAACAGCGGGTTTTTGCTTTAAATATAGAGCGCTTATTGAGCAAACACGGATTTAGAACCGTCTTTATGCCAAGTAAACACATCAAATTTAAACTCTTTTAAATCACCCTGCTCATTCCAAGAAATGGTACCAATGGGGGTATCAACAGAGTTTGCATGGAGATATTCTGCCACGGCGATGGGGTCGTCTTTACCAGCCCCCTCTAATCCCGCTACCAAGGCCTGCACCGCAGAATAGGCTGTCATCTGGAAAGCACCACCTGGATCACGACCTTTGTCTTTAAAGGCTTTAACTAGTGCTTCGTTGGCCTCGTCTTTAGTGAAATCTGCTGGCAAGGTTACGAGCATGCCCTCTACCGCTTCGCCTGCGATAGCATTAATATCCGGGTTCCCCGCACCCTCTGGGCCCATAAAAGTAATACCCAAATTCTGCTCTGCACCCTGACGTAGCAACAAACCCATTTCTGGGTGATAACCACCGTAGTACACAAACTCGGCACCAGAGCCTTTTAGTTTGGTGATAACAGCAGAGTAATCGCTATCGCCCGCATTAATCCCCTCGAAAAGCACCACATCAATATTGGCTTTTTCTAGATCGTTTTTAACGGCGGTGGCAATCCCTTGGCCATACGACTGCTTATCATGCAAAACAGCGACTTTTTTGGGTTTAATTTGTTCAATGATGACTTTAGCTGCGGCGGGACCTTGTTGGTCATCACGACCGATAGTGCGGAAAATGGTTTCGTAGTTTTTACCATCGGTAACCGCTGGTGCTGTGGCCGAAGGCGAAATCATGATGACACCCTCGTCATTATAAATATCCGTGGCGGCAATCGTAGCGCCAGAACAAACATGGCCAACGACATAGCCAATGCCCTCGTTGACAACACGGTTTGCCACAACAGGCCCCTGTTTAGGCTCACACGCATCGTCCATGACGACCACTTCAATTTGTTTACCTAATACACCGCCTTTGGCGTTAATTTGTTCTACCGCTGTGTCTACACCCTGTTTGACCATCTCACCATATTGGGTGAGCGCACCGGTAAAAGGACCGGCAACCGCAAATTTAATGGTGTCAGCAAAAGCCGCAGAGCTTGCAAGCATACCAGCAGCTAAACCTAATGCTGCCGCTAAAGGGGTAATACGAATTTTCATAAAAGAACCTCCCATAAGTGCTGCCAGCATACACCGTTTTTTAATCTTTGTTGCAAATTCTAAGCCAAATCTAGGGTTTACGACTAGATTTGGCCCATGGGGAAGAGCTATTAGGCGAGCAAGCTGCGTAGCATCCACGCTGTCTTTTCATGTATATCCAAACGTTGCGTCAAAATATCCGCTGTCGGTTGATCATTAACCGCATCCGCACACTCAAATGCGCTCCGTGCAGTGCGAGCGACGGCTTCATTTGCCTGTAATAGCAGATTGATCATTTCTTCGGCGCTTGGTACAGAGGTTGGCTCGGCAATAGAAGACAGTTTAGCGAACTCGGCATAAGTACCAGGAGCAAAGTGACCCAAAGCGCGGATACGCTCTGCAATATCATCTAAAGCCTGCCATAGCTCAGTGTATTGGTCCATGAACATGGTGTGCAAGGTGTTGAACATGGGGCCAGTGACGTTCCAATGAAAGTTGTGCGTCATCAAATACAAAGTATAAGAATCGGCTAAAACCTTGGATAGCTCCGTGGCGACTTTAGCACGGTCATCTGCACTAATGCCGATATTTACGGGAACCTGATCGGTATGTGCTACGTTAGTTTTCATTTTTTTCGCCATGTTGAACTCCTTTAATAGTAAAAAGGCTATGCATTAAGATTACCACGCTTAAATAAATAGGGGCGATTATTTATCTATCGCCCCTATTAATAAAAACTATAAATAATGCACGTTTTGTAAGCCGCACTGTAAAACCGCATCGGCCAAAGCCTCTACTGCCGCGGTGCGTGGAAAGCTTTTACGCCATATCAATGCAATCCGGCGATCAGGCACCGGCTCACTAAACGGAATGTATTCTAATAAGACATTGTCTTGTGCAGGAGTACTGAGTGCAGTAGCCGGTAAGACCGTTACCCCAATCCCTGTCGCAACCATATGCCGAATCGTTTCTAATGATGATCCCTCAAAAGTTCGTTGTATACCTTCGCTGCTAGCCGAAAAGCGAGACAATTCTGGGCAAACATCAAGCACTTGATCTCTAAAACAATGCCCTGAGCCCAGAAGCAGCATGGTCTCATTTTTTAATTCTTGGGCATCAATGTGTGAACGCCCCTGCCAAGGATGGTCATGCGGCACAGCTACTACAAAAGGCTCATCGTATAAGGGTTTGACCATAAACCCTGTTTCGGGTAGAGGCAAGGCAACAATGGCGGCATCAATTTCACCCTGACGTAACAGCTCTAATAAACGCACCGTGTAGTTTTCTTGGAGTACTAACGGCATATCTGGCGTGAGCTGAATCTGTTGAGGCACCAATAAAGGTAACAAGTAAGGAGCAACAGTATAAATAATCCCCACACGCAGCGGGCCAGATAGCGGGTTTTGTCCCTGACGAGCAATCTCTTTAAGATTCGCGCCCTCTTCTAGCACTTTTTGTGCTTGTTCAATAATGCGCAAACCAATGGGTGTAATACCGACCTCGGCGCCACCCCGCTCAAAAATCACCACATCCAGCTCTTCTTCTAGTTTACGAATTGCCACAGACAAGGTGGGTTGACTTACAAAGCAGGCTTCTGCCGCACGACCAAAATGGCGCTCTCGTGCTACAGCAACAATATATTTTAATTCCGTTAATGTCATTTAACTACGTAACAACTCTTCTTTTGTCCCCAACCATCGCGCCACATGACGTGTTGCTACAGTAGGGTGTTTTTCATAAAGATAAGACGCACAGGCTTTGGCCTGCTCGATCAAATCAGCATCTTGTTCTAGGTTAGCAAATCGTAATAGCATTTGCCCAGATTGTCGTACCCCAAGAAATTCACCCGGTCCACGCAAAGCAAGATCACGCTCCGCTATCTCGAAACCATCAGTGGTTTCATACATAGCGCGTAAGCGTTGCCGTGCTATCGCAGACAAAGGGTGCTGATACATTAAAATGCAATAAGACTGCTTGGCCCCACGGCCAACACGGCCTCGCAGCTGGTGCAATTGAGCCAGCCCAAAGCGCTCTGAATGCTCAATGACCATAATTGTGGCATTGGGCACATCTACGCCAACCTCAATCACTGTTGTCGCAACCAATATATCTAACTGGGCCAACCTAAATGAATCCATGACAACATTTTTTTCTGCGCTACTCATACGCCCATGTAGTAAGCCAATGCGTAAACCAGGCAAAGCTTGGGTCATTTGCTCATAGGTATCCTCGGCCGTTTGCAGTTGTAGCGCTTCGCTTTCCTCGATTAAGGGGCACACCCAATAAACTTGCTGCCCTGCTTGTACAGCAGCCTGTATGCGTTGCATCACCTCATCACGCCGGTCTGCGACGACAAGCTTTGTTTGCACAGGACTGCGCCCAGGAGGAAGTTCATCGATAATTGAAACATCCAGATCAGAATAAAAAGTCATGGCTAACGTCCGGGGAATAGGCGTCGCACTCATATTTAACTGATGTGGCAATAAGGTTTGACCTTGATCATCAAGACTACGGAGACTATCAGCGGCTTTACGACTCAGGTCTAAACGTTGTGTTACACCAAAACGATGCTGCTCATCTAAAATGACTAAGCCTAGACGCGCAAACTGTACTTTGTCTTGAATTAAGGCTTGGGTTCCAACGATAAGTTGGCTTTGGCCCTGTGTGATGGCTTCGTAAGCATGACGTCGTTGCGCCATTGTCAGACTCCCGCTTAACCAGCTTACGGTTATACCTAAAGGAGCTAACCAGCCCTGAAGTTTTTGATAATGCTGCTCAGCCAAAAGCTCTGTAGGAGCCATTAACGCCACTTGATACCCCTGCTCCATGGCTTGTACCGCCGCAAAAGCCGCTACCACTGTTTTACCGCTTCCTACATCACCCTGAAGCAAACGATGCATGGGTTGCGCTCGCTGCATATCCGCAGAGATTTCCGCAATGACACGCTGTTGCGCAGCGGTTAAGTGAAATGGCAATTGATGTAATAGCTGAGAAGCAAGACCTTGAGAGGCAGCAATTGCAGGGGCTTTTAGTTTGGCGCGACGAGCACGAGCCGCGGCTAAAGATAGCTGCTGAGCCAATAGCTCATCGAATTTAATGCGCTTCCATGCGGGATGTGTTTGATTTAATAACGCTTGGCTTTGCTCCGCAGCAGGATAATGCAATGCTCGCACGGCGTGCGCAAACTCCCATAAATCATATTGTTGTCGCACACTAGGGGGGAGCGTGTCGTCAAGCTCAACGTCCTCTAGAGCTTGAAGAATCGCCTTGCGTAAAGCGGGCTGTGATAAACCTTCGGTAGTAGGATAAATGGGAGTGAGCGTCGTCGCTAAGGGAGCACCAGCTTGGGAGACCTTGGGGTGTACCATTTCAATGGCTGTTTGAAAACCTCGACGTACCTCTCCGCGTAAACGCAAAGTCTGGCCAACTTGGAACTGTTTGATCTGGTTCGGATAATAATGCAAAAGGCGAACCATGAGTTCACCACTAGAGTCTCGTACCAAGGCCTGTAATTGACGGCGCGGTCGTTGCACAATATGTTGTTGTACTACCGTGCCCTCGATTTGTGCATATTCGCCTACGGCAAGCGAGGCAATAGGATAGATTTGGGTTTGGTCCTCGTAACGCAAAGGTAAATGCACCACAAAATCCATCGGTTTTACCAAGCCCAGCTTGGCTAAGCGCTCTGCTAGGCTTGGTTTTTTTGCGTTTTTTTTGCTTGTGGTGTCGGCCAATGCCCTACCTCAATCAAATAACAACAATCGCCTCAACTTCGAATTGAGCGTTTTTAGGCAAGCTAGCTACCCCTAAAGTAGAGCGTGCAGGATAAGGCTGTGGCATGACTTCTGCCATGATGGCATTAACACTGGCGAACTTACTAAGATCGGTTAGAAATAAATTTAATTTTACTACCTGCTCTAACGACCCTCCAGCCGCCTGAATCACAGCAGCCATGTTTTCAAAACATTGACGAACTTGTGCCTCAAAATTATCCGATACCAGCTCACCAGTTTTAGGATCCAGACCAATTTGCCCTGACACATAAACTGTTTTGCCACCGGAGACGGCAACCGCTTGTGAATAGGGACCAACTGCGGCCGGTGCCGCCTCTGTTTGAATAATTTGTTTACTCATAAATGGCCTTTAGGCAAAAGTTAGAACAACCTTGATTTTACGCAGCAAACACGTAAATTAACAAGTCAAAAACCCGTGCTTATTTTTCTACAAAAGCACGCTCAATGACATAGTCACCAGGCTGCCCTACCCCAGGGGAAATTTCCATGCCGCGGGCATCTAATAACGCACTAATATCCTCTAGCATAGCGGGGCTACCGCAAATCATGGCGCGGTCTTGTTTGGGGTCAATTTCTGGTAGTCCAATATCAGTAAAGAGCTTACCGTTTTCGATCAAAGTCGTGATGCGGCCCTCGTTGCGAAATGGCTCACGGGTGACAGTAGGATAATAAATGAGCTTTTCTTTGATCAAATCCCCAAAATATTCATTGTTGGGTAATTCGTTTTCGATAAAATCTTTGTAAGCCAGCTCGATGACGTAGCGTACCCCATGAATCAACACCACTTTTTCAAAACGCTCATACGTTTCTGGGTCTTGAATGATACTCATATAGGGGGCTAACCCAGTACCTGTACCAAAAAGATAAAGGTTGCGCCCGGCACGTAAATCATCCACAACAAGCGTACCAACCGGCTTGCGACTCATAAGAATTTTATCGCCAACCTGCAAGTGCTGTAAACGCGAGGTTAAGGGGCCATCAGGTACTTTAATGCTTAAAAACTCAAGATGTTCTGCATAGTTGGGGCTGGCCACACTATAAGCGCGCATCAACGGTTTGCCGTCGACCTCTAGGCCAATCATCACAAAGTGACCATTGGTAAAGCGCAATGACATATCGCGTGTTGTTGTAAAAGAAAATAAAGTATCGTTCCAGTGATGCACACTAAGTACGGTTTCTGTATTAAATGCTGCCATAAGTCAAAAATAGAAAAAGAGAAGAATTTGGCCTAAGTTTACCCCGTTATGCGGGGATAACCCTAATTATTTGAGTGGTCACCATACAAAACTTGATCTAAAGAGGTCTTTAATACAGATCAAAGTTCTAGCAATTAGTTCCCATAAATGAGCATTAACCTCTTGAGCCTCGCCTCAGAGTCTGCTATTGTTGCACTCAATGATGATAATCATTATCATTTAAAGTTAATACTTAAAACATATTTCGTCATCGTTGGAGTAAACGAATGCGTCTCAAAACCTCTTTGCGAACCTTAATGGGTAGTTTAGCTGTTGCTACGATGGGGCTATCGGCAGCGCCCGCCATGGCTGCTGATGAAATCAATATCTACACCACCCGTGAACCCCGTTTGATTTTACCCATTTTGGAATCGTTCACATCTGACACCAACATTAAGGTTAACACCGTATTTGTAAAAGACGGTCTAATTGAGCGCGTCAAAACCGAAGGGGAGCAATCTCCTGCCGATATTTTAATGACGGTGGACATTGGAAATTTACTGGACTTAGTCGAAGCCGGAGTAACACAGCCGGTTGAGTCCAAGGCATTAACCGAAGCCATTCCTGCGCATCTACGTGGCGAGGATAACCAATGGTTTAGTCTATCCATGCGTGATCGCGTGGCTTATGTCGCCGCCGACATGGACGATGTAACCGAACTCACTTATGAGGATTTTGCTGACCCGCGCTGGAAAGGCAAAGTCTGCATCCGTTCTGGTCAACACCCATATAATACGGCTTTAATTGCGGCCATGATTGCACATAATGGTTCAGAAGCAACCGAACAATGGCTCAAAGGTGTTAAAGCGAATCTCGGGCGTAAAGCC
>JAAYRP010000068.1 GCA_012518715.1 Alcaligenaceae bacterium
GCGTAGATGACGCTTTTTGACGGTCTTAGGTATTCCATATGCACTTATATCACTTATCTCGACGTTGGCTGGGCGCTAGCATCAGCACAATTACCGCCTTATTTGCTGTTTTACCCGCGTCGGTGTCCGCACAAGACCTCAATGTCAATCCTGTTCGTTATCACGCACCGTATACGCAGTTTGCAGCAAACTTACAGCCCGTACAGGTCTCGCTTGCTCCAACTAGCCCATCGCTACTGCAAGATTTACCTGCACAGTTGCACTCTGAAATTGCTTATGTTCAGGACCTAAAAACCGGGCGGGCCATTTATCAAAAAAATAGCACTCAGGTTCGCCCTATTGCATCTATTACCAAGCTCATGACCGCATTAGTCGTGCTCGAAGCGAACCAAGATTTAAACGAAACACTCGAAATCACCTCTGCCGATATCGATCGCCTAAAAAACACAACCTCTCGTTTAAGCGTGGGCTCTAAGCTAACACGCGCTCAGATGCTGCATTTGGCCCTGATGTCTTCAGAAAATCGTGCAGCAAATGCTTTAGGGCGACATTATCCCGGTGGTATTCGTGCTTTTGTGCGCGCCATGAATGATAAAGCTCGTGCTTTGGGGATGCGCGAATCGCGTTTTGTAGAACCCACAGGGCTCTCTAGCGAAAACGTTTCTAGCCCCAAAGACCTGGTGCGTTTAATGCAGGCCACGGCTCAACACCCGCTCATTCAAGAGTACAGCACCAGCGAACAACTTACCGTAGAGCCTCGCCCAGGGCGCCAACTTGTTTTTAGTAACACAAACCGGCTAGTACAAAACAGTAAATGGGATATTCAAGTCTCTAAAACGGGGTTTATTAATGAAGCCGGTCAGTGTCTTGTGCTACTCACTAAGCTCGAAGGCCGCCAAGTTGGCATTGTTTTGCTTAACGCTCAGGGGCGCTACTCTCGTATAGGTGACGCCATCCGTTTGCGTAACTTGGTAGAAAGCTCTAATAAACTTGCTATGCTTTAACGCTTTTTATGTGTATTGCTTATCTTGCTTTGGCCACCGACCCGCAGTGGCCTTTATTTATTGCCGCTAATCGTGATGAGTTTCATCAGCGCCCTACTCGTGCGGCAGCACCATGGCCGGATTACCCACATGTTATAGGTGGCTTAGATTTACAAGCAGGTGGTACCTGGTTTGCTGTGAGTACTCAGGGCCGATTTGCTTTATTGACTAACTTTAGGGATATGTTCCCTGCAACGGGCTTAGAAAAAAGTCGTGGCGAGCTACCCAAGCAGTTTTTAATACAGACACTATCCGCCCAAGACTATATACAACAGGTGGCTGAACAAGGCCATCTGTATCAAGGCTTTAATCTTATCGTGGGACAATGGCACGCTCAAAAAGCTGAGTTTGAGTGCTATTACTACAGCAATCGTAATGATACGCAGCCTCAGGCTCTTGCTCCAGGACATTATGTATTAAGCAATCACTTACTCAATACACCCTGGCCAAAAAGCCAACGTTTATGTGAGCGATTACAACATTACCTATCTGCGCAAACGCCAGCCTCCATTAGCGAGGTGTATGCTATCTTACGCGACGAGCAAAAAGCCGAAGACCATTTGCTTCCTCAAACTGGGCTCAGTCTTGAGCGGGAGCGCTTATTAAGCAGTCCTTTTATTATTAGCCCTGACTATGGCACCCGTAGTTCCACAGTATGGCAAGTGTCACAAAGCGGACACAGTTTTTTCCATGAGTGTAGTTATAATCCACAAGGAAAAGAAACAGAGCGCCACAGCTGGCCTTTACTATTATGAACCGTATCAAACTTGGCCACTCCTTGTTAAACTTAGATGCAAATTCATAACTAAGCAAAGGAGTTACCATGCGTTATTGGTTAACTGGGATCTGTGCCTGTTTTTGTGTGGCAACTGTTTCGGCTCAAAACCTTCCTCCCGTTGAGTTTTATTTAAATACCGCCTATATGTGTGGAGGGATTGGTAGCGATCAAGCAGCAGCTTTTAAAGCTGCACGTTCTCACTACCCACTTAGCTTAAACTTTGGACAAAAGCTCGGTAATAAAGTCGCTTTTATTGCAGATATTCAGGTGGTCATTCGCGATCAATACGATCAAACCGTTGTAAATATCAATAGCGAAGGTCCATTTTGCCTACTAGATATGGATTACGGTAAATACCAAGTCTATGTCACGTACGAGGGGCAAACCCTGCACCAAACTATAGAGGTTAAAGGCACTGGTCATCAGCTTAGTTTTATTTGGCCAGAAAAAAATACGACCGAGCTTTCTAAATAGGATGTGATATGGCTCAATTTGCCGTCATTGGCTTAGGCCGATTTGGTTCGGCCGCCTCACTAGAGCTCATGAAAATGGGGCACTCGGTTTTGGGCGTGGATATCAATAGCAAAGTCGTAGACAAATATGCCGATCAATTAACACGAGCGGTAATTGCCGATGTCACAGACAAAGCGGCGGTCGATGAGCTGGGGCTGGATAACTATGATGTTGTCCTCATCGCAATCGGTGATGATATTCAAGCTTCACTGGTTTGCGTAGTGCATTTAAAAGCAGTAAATGTAAATAAAATCTGGGTCAAAGCCATTTCTCATGCTCAGCATTTGATCCTCAGTAAGCTCGGCGTAGATCGTATTATCCACCCAGAAGAAGAAATGGGCATTCGGGTAGCCCAAATGCTGAGCTATCCGATGGTTAACGATTATATTTCTCTGGGTAACGGTGAGTTCGTTGTAGAAATTACCGCTAGTGAGCGCCTGGACGATATCAGTATTGGCGAGGTTCTGCGGACAAACAATGACGTCGTCGAGGTCTTACTCATTAAACGAAAATCACAGATTCTGGTGCGTCCCGCTGATGATTTTATTCTTCAGGCCAAAGACATCTTGGTGCTATTTGGACCACTGAACATCCTTCGCACCATCGCCCCAAAACTCATCTAATTCAGATTATGCTACGCCTTTGGCCTTTTAGACTGCTGCGTCAACAAGGCAGTCTTTCTACGACGCACCTTCCTGCCAGCCCTCCAGTAGTGTTGGCCTTGGGATTTTTAAGCTTAATTGCACTGGGTACGGTGTTATTAAAAATGCCGTTTGCTACACGCTCTCCGATCAGTTGGCTCGAGGCCTTTTTTACCGCGACCTCTTCTGTAACGGTGACAGGACTGACAGTAATTGAGCCCGCTACAGTGCTGAGTATTCCGGGTCAAATTCTGGTGACAATATTAGTACAGATTGGCGGTTTGGGTTTTGTCACCTTTGCTGTGCTTGCTGCTATTACGCTTGGTAAGCGTATTAGTTTGCAACAACAAGCGTTGGCTTTAGAGGCCTTTAATCAAACCAGCGTATCACGTATCCGCCAGACTGCTTTTTCAGTAATTAAGATCGCGTTTACTATCCAAGGGGTCACCATGTTGTGGTTAAGCCTATGGTGGGGGCGACACATGGACTTCAAAGACGCTATTTATCAGGCGTATTTTCATGTGACCATGGCATTTAATAATGCGGGTATGGCGTTGTATGAAGACAGCTTAATTGGCCTAACCCATGATCCAATTAGTATTTTGACCCTATCTTTGATGATCGCCTTAGGCGGATTGGGCTTTCCTGTCATTATTAATATTTTGCGTAAGAAGCGTTGGCAACGTCTGTCCCCTTACAGCAAAATCATTATCCTAGGTACGCTAACGTTAAATTTGCTCGGTTTTTTAGCCATTTGGTTATTTGAGCACAAAAACCCCAACACCATTGCCAGCTTGCCGTGGTATGAGCAAGCCACCGCCGCTTGGCTTCAAGCCATTTCCAGTCGTACCGCAGGTTTTGTGACAATGGACGCTGGCAGCATGCGTGATAGCTCGGTTTTGCTCATCATGTTTTACATGTTTATTGGTGGCGGTTCCTTAAGTACAGCGAGCGGTATTAAGCTTGGTACATTTATTGTTTTAATCGCTGCTGTTATTTCTTATTTACGTCACCGTGAAGAGGTGGTGCTCATGCAGCGTACTGTATCCCCAGAAACAGTACAAAAATCATTATCTTTAGTCCTCATTACATTTAGTCTATTTTTTATGGGGCTTTTATTTATTACGATTTTTGATAAGCTGCCTTTGCGCAGTGTGATGTTCGAGGTCATGTCTGCCATCACAACCACAGGTATGAGTTTTGGTATAACAGGAGAGCTTTCCTTGCCCAGTAAATTTGTCCTTACCTTACTCATGTTTGCAGGGCGACTAGGCCCCCTGACCTTGGTATATAGTCTAGCTACACGCCGTCGCAGCCGTATTCGTTATCCAGAGGGACATTTCCAAGTTGGTTAAGCACAAAAAAACCCAGGCATTACCCTGGGTTTTTTAGCTGTAGTTTATTGCACAATGGTATACGATTTGACTTCGATTTCGGTGTCACTAATCAGACCCTTATCTACTTCGCCGATGATTTCTACCTCTACCGGTGGGTTGATTGGCTGAACTTTAGTGAGGTCATCATCAATATCTAATTGAATTTCACCGCTACCATCAGTAAAAATAAATTTTTCTTCAGATGTTTGCTTGGTGATTTGTCCACGTAATGACACGCGTTGATCATCTTTGGTGTCTTGCAGAATCTGGGCAACGGATGTGGCCACCGGTTGCATTTGATCGTGGACTGTTGTGTCAGCAAGAGCTGCACCACTTATTCCTGCTAAAGCAATAGCAGCAGCGGCAACTGTGGTTTTTAAAGTGGATTTAAACATAAAGCACCTCCGTTATCGATAAAACGCTTTTAATCAATCGAGAATGAATTAAAAGCACAGTTTCATCATACTGCTATTTCTCATTATTCCAAGATCAATTTTTATCAAAAAGTAAATACGGATAAACCCATAATTGTTACTGAGTGACCGTCATAGTGCACTTTACGACCTAAATACCTTAATGCTGCTGTTACAAAACCGCACAACCACCAAGGTGACGTTACTGCGTTATCATAAATAGGTTAAATAACTTTACTGATATCATCATGAGTGCTTATATTTTTGATACGGAAACGACTGGTACAGAACAACCGGATATTATTGAAGCCGCCTGGCTAGAGATCGATGCCCCAACCACTTTACAAGTGGTAAGTCAGTTTGAGCAGCGTTATCAACCGCGTCATCCCATTAGTTTAGGAGCACTAGCGGTGCATCATATTTATGATGAAGAGCTGGTCAACTGCCCACCCTGCACAACATTTCAGTTTCCAGCACAAGCCCAGTACATGATTGGGCACAATGTCGATTATGACTGGGAAATGGCAGGCCGCCCTAACGTTAAGCGAATTTGTACCTTGGCTTTAAGCCGTATGCTTTTACCTCAGCTAGATAGTCATAGCCAATCGGCACTGATGTACTATTTTTTTCGTCCTCATGCCCGTGAACGCTTAAAAAACGCCCACTCTGCTTTAGCAGATGTACAAAACTGTCGTTTTATTCTGCAAAAAATGCTGGCTCTACTTGAGCAACCCGTACAAACTTGGGAGCAGCTTTGGGAGCTTTCTGAGCAAGCACGCTTACCGCGGGTGATGCCTTTTGGTAAACACAAAGGCACCCCTATTAGCGAATTACCGCCTGATTATCAAGACTGGGTATTACGGCAAGACAGCATGGACCCTTATATAAAACTCGCCATTCAAAAAGCCAGACAAGCCCTGCATCAACCACCCATTACAACCAACGCCCAATAAAATGGATCACTAGGCCAATGGCACCACCCACTACGGTGCCATTGATGCGTATATATTGCAGGTCTTTGCCAATAGCATGCTCTAGCTGATACACCAATTCTTTTTCTTCCCAAGCATTTACACGATCAGCAATATACTGTGCAATACGGCCCCGGTATTTTTCTATCAGCGGTGGCGCCATCTCTTGTAGTTTTTCATCAAGTAACTGTTGCATAGCATGATCTTGCAAAATATGATGAGCCACTTGCTGCAGGCCAACACTTAGCTTTTGTTGTAATACAGAATCCGCACCATGCAGATCTTGTTCCAACCAATCTAAAATATCCCCCCAAAGCTGGGTTAAATAACGTTGTAAGGCCGGATCTTGCAAAAACTGCGTTTGCATTTGCGCTGCTTTTTCTATAAAAACGGGGTCACCTTGAAGCCGCAACACCATGGCTTTTAAATAAGCACTAAAGCTATAGCGCAATTCGTGATGAGGGTCGGCAGCAATGGCTTCTATTTCCTTAGCCACAAGACTGACAATTTTTTCTGTCCCCCAATCCCCTACATAGTCACTGATTTTTTTAATATGAACTGTGCGTTTGACCTCTGCTGCGATTTTTTCAGCAATAAAAGCTTGTATTTTAGGCTGTTGCACTAATGCGCTAATGCGATGTAACAACTGATCTAAAAGCTCTTGGTGACGCTGGTCTGCTGTGAGCAACTGCAGTACTTGTGCGCCCAATGTGGCAAAATTGATATTTTTCAAATTACGCACAGCGGTTTGCTGAATAAACTGCTGGGCCCTGACATCACGCAATGCCGTTAAACTGTGTTGCGCTACCAATGCTGCATAAGAAGCCAATAATTGGGCATTGGTTTTTTTAGCTAACCAGCGCATCGTCGTTCGAGGCAACTGCATCTGTTTTAATTTGAGCATTACTTGATCGGTAGACAAAAAATGCTCGCAAATAAAATCCCCCAAATTATTCGCAATACGCGCTTTATTTCGAGGAATAATTGCTGTGTGTGGCAAAGGCACCCCTAATGGATGTCTAAATAGTGCCGTCACAGCAAACCAATCCGCAAGTGCTCCCACCATGGCAGCCTCAGCAAAAGCAATCAGGTACCCCCAGTAGACAGCACCATCATTTAACCGTTTGGCAATAATAAAGAGAAAAAAAGCCCCTAATAAAAAAGCCATGGCCAAGGCTTTGCTCTTTGCCAAGGGGGTGAGCGGCTTGCCCCTCCTCATCCGGCCACCTTTTGCAACGCTCTAGCATGGACAAACGCCGTTTTTAAATTCCCCTCGCAATCAAACCACATGCATTCTACCCGCCCATGTGTTAGCCCTAACTGCGTCACCGTCATTGCCGGCCCCCCACTATTTAACTTAACCACATCACCAATTTGAAACATTTTTCATTTTCCTATATAATCACTTTTTAACTTTAGCACAGCACAGATTGTGTGCGTGGATACGCTATTTTAAAGCAGATATCCTATGTTGGCAGATGTTAATGATAGTTGACAAATTTAACCCCAACATGCTATAGTTAAATCTTTCGGGGCGTAGC
Source organism: Alcaligenaceae bacterium (assembly GCA_012518715.1). Lineage (GTDB taxonomy): Bacteria > Pseudomonadota > Gammaproteobacteria > Burkholderiales > Burkholderiaceae_B > Paenalcaligenes > Paenalcaligenes hermetiae. The sequence goes on from JAAYRP010000068.1 coordinate 7,277, forward strand.
GCAGCCTGGTAGCGCACTTGCATGGGGTGCAAGGGGTCGAGTGTTCGAATCACTCCGTCCCGACCAAGAATACCTCAAACAATCAAGCACTTAGAGTCTAACCACTTTAAGTGCTTTTTTGTTTTTATTTTCGGGTTCAATTTTACCCCACTTTTTACCCCACCTAATTTGAATCACACTCAAAAAGCATTCGCTTCAAGCTCCCCCCTCTCAATCTGTGTAGTCTGGTAATCCCCCCATTTTTAGCAGTACCTCATCGTAGAATGAGTGAGTAGATGCTGATGTAATTTTTGTTTAGGGGTGATACCACCCAATGCCATATTGGGACGTTCATTATTGTATGTCCAGAGCCAAGCTGTGGCTCCTTGCTGCACTTCCTCTAGGTTTTTGAAGAGGTGTTGAGCTAGCCAATCATAGCGAACCGTTCGATTATAGCGCTCGACGTAGGCATTTTGTTGTGGGTTTCCTGGTTGAATATGAATCAAGGTGATCTGCCGTTGCGCCGCCCACTCAAGTAACGTTTTACCGATGTACTCTGGCCCGTTATCGCAACGTAAATTATCTGGCTTTCCGCGCCATTCAATAATTTGATCTAGCGCTCGTATAACTCGCTCAGCAGGTAACGAGAAGTCTACTTCGATACCTAGCCCCTCACGGTTAAAGTCATCCACGACGTTAAATAACCGGATACTTCGGCCATCAGCCAGCTGATCGTGCATAAAATCCATCGACCAGATTTGGTTAATACTCGTCGCCGTACCCAAGGGTTCAGGACGTACACGCATCAAGCGTTTTTTCGGCTTGATGCGAAGATTAAGCTCAAGTTGTCGGTAAATCCGATAGACCCGTTTGTGATTCCA
>JAAYRP010000013.1 GCA_012518715.1 Alcaligenaceae bacterium
ATTGCCCCCCTTCGGCCTCAAGTAACCCCAAAACATCTAGACGAGCCGAAGCATCGCGCTGCGGTTGGAAAAGGGTCTCATGCATAAAGCGCGCCAACATTTGTACCACTTGAGTCAATGTTAAGGCACCAAATATCGGTGCAAGACGACCAAACTGCGTCAGTCTCTGATCAAACGCTTTCATGGCTTGATAGTTGTGACTATCTAAGCTGACATCGCCCGGGAAACCCAGGAGTCGTAATAATTCACGTAAGTGAGGCACCCACTGTGAAACGGTTAACGCCGTCGTTAATCCCTTTAGGTAGTCACGCACGGCACACCACGCTACGCCTAATTGCTCGCAGTTTTGAATCGCCTCATCAAGCTGCTCCAAACCTAAGCGATTTTTTTGCTGTGTGCGCCACAAAACATCCAAACGAGCTCGCTGCGATTTTTCGGTCTGGGCCCCCACACAATACCCTGATAAAAGTGCCGCCCCCATGGTCGCACCGCGTACCTCGCCCGCATGAACTTGAGTTAAAGCCGTTAACCAATTAAGCGCTGCTCGAACCAATGGCCACTGCCCCAATGGTCTACCAACAGCAATATTCCAAGCAAAAGACTTATCCCCGGCTGTTCTAGGAGCGAGCTCATGCGCAAGCACCCGATGTGCAAAAGCCGCCTGTTGCTCAAGCTCCAAAGCCACAATGGCATAACTGCCCTGCGGATTCTCTCGTAATTGCTGTGCCGCCCAGCGAGCCGCTAAACGCCACTCGGCATCAGGGGAAGACGTTTGAATGCGCTCACAATGTGTCTGATCCCTAGTCTCTGCCCGATAGAAATAATAACGAACCCCATGCATTAAGAGCGCATCGAGCATGCGCTGCAAGCGCGGTGAAATTTCATGAAAACCCACCAAGACCACATGTCGCCAAGTGGGGATATAGTCCCCAGCTTCTAAGGCTTGTGCAACTCGCTCCGTAGCACGGTTAACATCATCTAAGTCATGTTGCTCTAAATGCGCTCTATATGCTTGACGCCATTGCATAAAGCGCGCAGAGTCACCTGTATGAGCCTCTGGCTCAACCCGCAACCCCCACTCATCAATGAGCTGATCCGCTTCCGCTGCCATCTTGGCCGCCTGTGGCACATCAATCAATAAGGACTGCTCTGGTTCTTGCTCATAAATCACTTGCTCCCAAACATATAAACGACTAAATGAATCAAGCAAGTAAGCAGCGGGCGCCTTATTATCAGAAAAGGTTAAATCATCATTTACCTGCCTTAACCATGCAGAAAACGGCATAATATCCGGTACAGCCATGGCTTTTTTCTGGCCTAATAAGCTATGCTGTAACTGTCCTAACAACCGTCGGGCAAAACGATTGTTAACCGTCAGCACTAGGGTTTCTGTGCTGTCTAATTGCAAGAGTTGGTTAAAATCACAGGACATGCCCATTTTTAATCCTTTAATAGAATGCATGACGCGCTTGAATGCGGCTTCCATTTTTGTTACATCCACACTATTAAACCATAACCATGTCATCTGAAAACACCCCTCCTTTTGAGCTCGCTGGTTCTATCTGGTTTCGTTCTGGCAAACTGAACTGGGGCAATCCAAGGCGCATGGCGCTTTTAGCCGCGATTCATGAGCACGGCTCCATTTCCGCCGCCGCACGTCATATCGACCTGAGTTACAAAGCCGCCTGGGATGCCATTGACACCATGAACAATCTCTCAGATGAGCCTTTGGTTTTACGCACAACAGGCGGTCAGCGTGGCGGTGGGGCTTCCCTTACCCCAAAAGCATTAGAAATTCTTGAGCTCTATCAACAGCTGGACGCAGCACACCAGCGCTTTATGAGCCACTTAGCCAAAGCTCAACCTGGCTCAGACAAAAATCTGGAGTTATTACAAACTATGATGGTACAAACTTCGGCTCGTAATAATTTTGCGGGCAAAATCACTAAAATCACACTCGGTGCCGTCAATACAGAGGTCGCCTTAGACATCGGTGGCACGCAACCTATTATTGCTTCTATTACCAATGAAAGTGTAGATAGTATGGGGCTAAAAGAGGGCATGCGCGCGCTTGCTTTTCTAAAAGCCTCTTCCATTATTGTAGGTCTGCCTTCTGAAAGTAAGCTGTCTGCGCGCAACCAGCTCCAAGGAACCATTGTCTACATTGAATCTGGTGCCGTTAATGCTGAAATAGGTATCGAAATTTCTGAAAAGCACCGCATTACCGCCATCATTACCATGCAAAGCCTAGAAAATCTGAAGCTTAAGGTAGGACAACCTGCCATCGCTATTTTCAAAGCATCTAGCGTATTGCTTGGCACCATGGAATAACTAATGCGAGGTTTTTTGTAAATCCACCAGTAGCTGCTCGCTACTGCGCTGGATTTCATGGTTTAGCTCAGCCGGTGTACAGCGACCAACAATACGCCCATCGGCAATACGATACACTTCATCGGCTAACACAATGGCATCCTCGGGGTCATGGGTGATAATAATCGAAGGGATGCCCAGCCGCTTTTGCAGTGCTCTGAGCTCCTGGCGCATTTTTACCCGCAAGTTAATATCCAAAGCCGCCAAAGGCTCGTCGAGCAACAGCATGGAGGGATTCACCGCTAAAGCTCGCGCTAAAGCGGTACGCTGCTTTTGCCCACCTGAAATTTCCCCGGGGTAATTCCCTAAAATTGGCGTTAGCTCAAAGGCATCAATCCATTTTTTTGCTTGAGCAGGCACCCATTTTTTAGACGGGTTCAGCCACCCTTTGCGCAAACCAAAGCTAATATTTTGCGCGACGGTCAAATGGGGAAATAACCCATAATCCTGCAACAAGTAAGCTAAATGGCGTTGTTGCGGGCTCAGGTTTACGCCTTTTTGAGAACAAAAAAGCAGAGTGTCATTGACAACAATACTGCCCTGATCCGGTGTCATTAACCCCGATACCGCTTGAATGGTTAATGTTTTACCCGATCCAGAGGGGCCAAACAAAGCAATGCGCTGCGCCTGACTTTCTAACTGTATATCCAGCTCAAACTGTCGCGTGGCTGAGCTTAGCGAGCGCTGTATATGTATAGAAACCGCCATATTAACGTGCTCCCCGATGACGCTGCTGCGCCGGGGTTAATAAACCGGCAAACCACAATACCGCAATACAGCTTGCCGAGGTCACTAACACTAAGGTCATTGCTAGGTCATCATTTCCGGCCTGTACGGCTTCGTAAATAGAAATCGACAAAGTTTGCGTACGCCCAGGTATACTGCCCGCTATCATTAGTGTCGCCCCAAACTCGCCTAAAGCCCGCGCAAAAGCAAGCAACACCCCTGCCATGATTCCCCGCATGGCCAAGGGCAAGCTAACGCGAAAAAACACCTGTAAGCGGCTTAATCCCAAAACGATACCCGCATCCTCTAGCCGATAATCCACATCCTCAAAAGCGGCACACGCAGACTTTAACACCAATGGAAAAGCCACGACAGTAGCCGCTACCACGGCGCCTTGCCACGTAAAGACCAGTTCAATCCCCCATTGAGATAACCACTGCCCTAGCCACCCACGACGCCCTAATAAAACCAAAAGGTAATAGCCAATTACAGTAGGCGGCAAAACCATTGGTAAAGTCAAAATAGAGTCCACCAAATTACATAACGGCGAGCGCCAGCGCGAGAGTAAAAAAGCCACTGCTATGCCAAAAATGGCAGCAAACAAGGTTGCCCAACCAGCGACTTTTAAAGAAAGCAGTAGGGGGATCCAAAGATCAGACATGGGGAATACCGGGCAAGAAAGGCTGCCTAAGCAGCCTTCGTCTCAAACATAACACCAAGGTTAGGGCTTGCTAAAACCGTATTTAGCCAAAATAGCCTGACCTTCCTCTGATAACACAAAGTCTAAATAAGCCTGAGCCAGCTCATTGCGACCATCACGCTTAACCAATGCGATTGGGTATGTCACCGGCACAGTGGTTTCTAGCTCTTGTACCACATTGACCTTGTCTTTCATAATGGCGGCGTCTGTAGCAAACACAAACCCGGCATCCACTTCGCCACGGGCCACATAATCTAAGACCTGACGCACATTCTGCCCAAGGACTTTACGGCTTTCTACAGCCTGCCAATCGCCAGATTTTTCTAAGGAACCCTGGGTATAACGCCCAACGGGCACAGTAGCAGGATTACCATACGCTACACGTGTGACATCCTCTTTAGCTAAATCGGCTAAGCTCTGGATGTTTTTTGGGTTATCACTCGGTACAATAAACACTACACCATTTTGCACAAAATCCTTGCGCGTATCGGCATCAATGGATCCCGCTTCGATGGCTTTGTCCATCGCTTTTTG
>JAAYRP010000069.1 GCA_012518715.1 Alcaligenaceae bacterium
ACGTATGTGGCCAGTGAGCTGTTTTTATTAGCAGTGGCAAAAGACAAAGGGCGCATTGGACAGATTATGCGTGATACAGGTGTCCAAGAAAAAGCGCTTGAGTCAGCTATTGATGCCGTGCGGGGTGGTGCGAATGTCACCGATGCCGAAGGTGAAGCAAATCGCGAAGCTCTGTCTAAATACACCACAGATCTGACGGAGCGTGCACGCCTAGGCAAACTCGACCCAGTAATTGGGCGTGATGATGAAATTCGTCGTTCTATTCAAATATTACAACGACGCACTAAAAATAACCCGGTGTTAATCGGTGAGCCCGGCGTAGGTAAAACGGCTATTGTTGAAGGGCTTGCTCAGCGTATTGTCAATAACGAAGTCCCTGAAAATTTAAAAGGCAAGCGTTTGCTTGTGTTGGATTTGGCGGCTTTGTTGGCGGGAGCAAAGTTCCGCGGTGAATTCGAAGAGCGCTTAAAAGCCGTGCTTAAAGAGCTAGCACAAGACGAAGGGCAAACTATTCTCTTTATTGATGAAATCCACATGGTAGTTGGGGCTGGAAAAGCCGATGGAGCAATGGATGCGGGCAATATGCTGAAACCCGCTTTAGCGCGCGGTGAGATCCACTGTATTGGTGCAACCACCTTGGATGAGTATCGGCAGTATATAGAAAAGGATGCTGCACTAGAGCGTCGTTTCCAGCGCGTGCAAGTCGATGAGCCAGATGTGGCATCGACGATTGCTATTTTGCGTGGTTTACAAGAGCGTTATGAACTGCATCACGGGGTAGCGATCACTGACCCTGCTATTGTTGCCGCAGCAGAGCTATCGCAGCGTTATATCACGGATCGCTTTCTACCTGATAAAGCTATTGACTTAATCGATGAGGCTGCTGCTCGTATCCGTATGGAGATAGACTCCAAACCAGAGGTCATGGATAAGCTCGATCGTCGAATGATACAGCTTAAAATTGAGCGCGAAGCAGTACGTAAAGAAGAAGACGAGGCTTCTAAAAAGCGTTTGCAAGCCATCGAAGATGAGCTAGAGGCGTTACAGCGCCAGTATGATGACTATGAGCAGATTTGGAAAGCGGAAAAAGCAGCCGTACAAGGTACGCAATCCATTAAAGAGGAAATTGAAGCATTGCGTGCTGAAATGGCGGAATACCAGCGCAAAGGTCAGTTTGAAAAACTGGCAGAGCTTCAATATGGCAAGCTACCTCAGCTAGAAGAGCGTTTAAAATCTGCTGAAAATGTGAAAGAGCAAGCGGATTCCCAAGAAGATCGGCCTAAGTTGCTACGTACACAAGTAGGCGTCGAGGAAATCGCAGAGGTGGTTTCCAGAGCCACCGGGATCCCTGTGGCGCGCATGATGCAGGGTGAGCGAGAGAAGTTGCTGCAGATGGAATCCTATTTGCACCAGCGTGTGGTTGGTCAAGATGAGGCCGTGACACTCGTGGCTGATGCGATTCGTCGATCGCGAGCAGGTTTAGCGGATCCCGATCGCCCCTATGGTTCCTTTTTATTTTTAGGTCCTACCGGTGTAGGTAAAACCGAACTCACCAAAGCTTTGGCAGAGTTTTTATTTGATTCCGAGGAGCATTTAATCCGTATTGATATGTCGGAATTCATGGAAAAGCACTCCGTAGCACGGTTAATTGGTGCGCCTCCAGGGTATGTGGGCTATGAGCAAGGTGGATATTTAACCGAAGCGGTGCGGCGCAAACCTTACAGCGTGATACTCTTGGACGAGGTTGAAAAAGCGCATCCGGATGTCTTTAACGTTCTATTGCAGGTTTTGGATGATGGACGCTTGACCGATGGTCAAGGGCGCACAGTGGATTTTCGTAACACCGTGATTATTATGACCTCTAACTTGGGTTCACAGCATATTCAAAACATGCAAGATGAACCATACGAGGTCGTAAAAGAGGTTGTTTGGGAAGAGGTAAAGTCTGCTTTCCGCCCCGAGTTTTTAAACCGTATTGATGAGGTAGTGGTATTCCATTCTTTGGATGCCAAACATATTCAGTCGATTGCCAATATTCAATTACAGCGTTTAGATCAGCGTTTAGCCGATCGTCATTTACATTTACAGGTATCGGATGCCGCCTTAGCGGAGATCGCTAAAGTTGGTTTTGATCCTGTGTTTGGAGCCAGACCGCTTAAACGTGCGATCCAGCAGCATATTGAAAACCCCGTCGCAAAAGCCATCTTACAAGGTGATTTTGTTGATAACGACACAGTGTATGTGGATTTTAAAGAGGACGGCTTTAGCTTCACTAAATCGCATTAATTTTTACTTTTTTACTTGGCCCCACTTTTTAGTGGGGCTTTTTTGTGCGCAATTGGGGAATTACCCTGTAAGTAATATCCCCTGTAGGTAGATAACTAATTTACAACTAAACTATTTATAACAAACTTATCGATACAAAAGTACAAAAACGGAGAAGACATGATAAAACCTTTAGTTGCAGCCTTGGCATTGAGCGCAGTGGGATTTAGTCATAGCATTTGGGCCGACCCTATCAAAGTAGGGATTGCGAATGACAATTCGGGTCCTTTTTCTGCGGTTGGTGCGGAAATTCGTGATGGGATTAATTTGGCAATTCAGCTGCTGGATGGAAAACTGGGCGGGCAGCCTGCCGAGTTTATCCAGCAGGACATGGGGGGTAACCCAGATCAGGCACGCCAACTGGTGAATCGGTTTATCCAGCGCGATAAGATCGATTTTTTTACCGGTCCGGTGGGGTCAAACGTAGCGCTAGCCGTTGGGCCGGCTCTTTTTAAAGCTGAAATTCCTTTTTTAACGGCAAACCCTGGACCAAGTCAGCTAGCAGGAAAGCAATGTAACCCTTATTTTTTTGGGGTGTCATATCAAAACGATGCTTTTCATGAAGCGGCCGGAAAAGTCGCAGCCAATCGTAATTACGAAAAAGTCTTTATTTTGGCTCCAGATTATCCCGCTGGTAAAGATGCATTAACTGGCTTTAAGCGCGGTTATGGTAAAACGCCTAGCGAGGAGCTTTATACCAAACTAGGCCAGATTGATTATGCGGCTGAGCTTGCGCAGATCCGTGCAAATAAACCCGATGCGGTGTTTTTCTTTTTACCAGGGGGCATGGGCATTAACTTTATTAAGCAGTTTGTAGCTGCAGGCCTAAATAAAGACACCGTGCTGATTGGGCCTGGGTTTTCGGGTGACACCGATATTATCCAGGCAGTAGGGGATCCAATTGAAGGCATGTTTAATACGGCACAGTGGGCGCATGATTTAGATATTCCCGCGAATAAGAAGTTTGTAGAGGCATTCCGTGAAAAGTACGAAGGGCGGTACCCATCGGTGTATGCCGCACAAGCCTATGATGTCATCATGGCGATGGATGCAGCGGTCACTCAAGTTAATGGTAATGTCAAAGACCGTAAGGCTGTATTAGAGGCATTGAAGTCGGCGAACTATGAGTCTGTGAGAGGCCCTTTTACCTACGGTAAAAATAACTTCCCTATCCAGCCATATTATTTACGTGTGATTGAGCGAGATGAGCATGGTGTGTTAACAAATCGCTTGGTAGAAACGGTTTTTGATCGCTACCAGGATGTGTATGTTGATGAATGCAAGCTATAAATTTTAATTATTAGTAGGTTATTTTCATGTCGCTCATTTTAGTTGTTGAGCAGCTGCTAAATGGTTTGCAGTTTGGGTTGATGTTGTTTTTGATTGCCGCAGGCCTAACATTGGTCTTCGGCATCATGGATATCATGAACTTGGCGCATGGCTCCCTATATATGGCGGGGGCCTATGTTGCCGCAGAAACCATGCAGCGCACGGGCTCATTTACTTTAGCCGTTTTCGTTGCCGTAGGGGTAACTGCATTGGTGGGCGTACTGTTAGAGCTGGCTCTCATGCGGCGTTTGGTGGTGCGTGATCACTTAGCTCAGGTGTTAGGTAGTTACGCGGTTATTCTTATTGCTAATGACGTAGTAAAGATGATCTGGGGGCCGGCTCCCATGATGCTTAATATGCCTGCGGCCTTATCTGGTCCAGTACAGCTTTTGCCTGATTTTCTCTACCCCGCTTTTCGTTTAATGATTATTGCGGTGGGGTTATTGGTGGCGATTGGTTTATATGCTTTTGTTACGCGAACACGTGCAGGGGTATTAGTTCGTGCTGGTGCTTCAAATCGACAAATGGCAACATTAATGGGGGTACGTGTGCCCGTGCTGTTTTTGGGTATTTTTACCTTGGGCGCCGCCTTAGCAGCTTTAGCAGGCGCATTATTGGGGCCTATTAATGCGGTGCAGATTGGCATGGGTGAAGACATTTTAATTCTGGTTTTGGTTTGCATTGTGATTGGTGGGATTGGCTCCATACGGGGGGCCTTTGTAGGAGCGTTACTGGTCGGCATGGTGGATACGGCGGGGCGTGCTTTTTTGCCTCAGTTATTACGCATAGTTTTTCCTGCTGACGTAGCGTCGAGTGTTGGGCCAACCTTAGCAGCGATGTCGATTTATTTCTTGATGGCGGTGGTGCTTGTGGTGAAGCCGGCCGGACTTTTCCCTGCGCGAGGTTAATCCATGACTCTACAACGCTTTTGGATTGTTATCGGCTTTGCTTTGTTGTTGGCTTTTCCTTTAGTTGCGCCTAGCTTTGGTCTTGAATTTTATGTTTCTTTTGTGCGGCGGGTCTTGATATATGCTTTAGCTGCTAGTGCGCTTAATTTAGTTTTAGGCTATGGCGGTTTAGTGGCACTAGGGCACGCAGCTTTTTTTGGTACGGGCGCCTATGTGGTTGGTATTTTAGCTGATGCTGGTGTTTATGCCGCGTGGGTGGCATGGCCGTTAGCTATGTTGGTAGCGGCGTTATTGGCGTTGATTACGGGGGCGATTTCATTGCGTACAAAAGGGGTCTATTTCATTATGATCACCTTGGCTTTTGCGCAGATGATTTATTACCTATTTATTTCTTTGCGGCAGTACGGCGGCGAAGATGGTATGAATCTCTATGATTACTCCACGTTTCCAGGCCTAGATTTAAGTGACGATGTGCAGTTTTACTATGTGGTGCTGGGGCTAGTGATTGTGGCCTTTTTACTCTTTAAGAGGCTGATTGAATCACGATTTGGGCATGCACTCATGGGTTGTAAAGAGAATGCAAGTCGGATGCAGGCCCTTGGTTATCCTGTTTATCGCATCCAGTTGGTGGCCTATAGTCTGAGTGGGGCATTGATGGGATTAGCGGGGGCTTTACTCGCCAATCATAATTTATTCGTCTCTCCTTCTTTGATGCATTGGACGCAATCGGCTGACTTAATCATTATGGTGCTCGTAGGTGGTATGGGGTTGATGTTTGGTGGAGTAGCTGGCGCTACTGTTATGCTGGTGCTAGAGGAGGTCTTACGAAACTGGACTGAATACTGGCATTTGCCGTTGGGAATTTTATTACTAATAGTGGTATTTGCTGCGCCGCAGGGGTTGGCAGGTTGGTTTGATCGTAAAAAGGTGAGTTATGACACAAATTAGTTCAACCCCTATTGTTTTTGAGTCGCGTGGTTTACACAAGCATTTTGGGGCGCTACATGCTACGAATGATGTTTCTATTCAGCTTTATGCAGGAGAAATCCATGGGCTAATTGGCCCGAATGGGGCTGGAAAGTCCACCCTAATACATCAACTCGCTGGTACGCTTAGACCCGATCAAGGTGAGTTATTCTTAAATGGTAAAAATATAACTCATCTGAAAGCGCATGAGCGCGTGGCAGCGGGTTTAGCTCGTTCTTTTCAAGTAACGAATATTTTTAATCACTATACGGTATTAGAGAATTTGTTATTGGCTGTACAAGCAGCGACGGGCAGCAGCCTTCGCTTTTGGCGTGCTCGAAATAGTGAAACAGAGCTCCTAGATAAAGCGAAGCAATTAGCGATGGAGTGTGCGATTGACCGCCATTTATGGTCAGCACAGGCTAGGCATTTGCCCCATGGGGAACAGCGTAAATTGGAGTTCGCTCTTTCTTTAGCGGCCAGCCCTAGTGTTATGCTTTTAGATGAGCCCATGGCAGGGATGGGACCCGATGAAAGCTTACGCTTAACTGAGTTGATCGAGTCTATGCGGGGTAAGGCAGCGATGTTATTGGTTGAGCATGATATGCAGGCGGTTTTTCGTTTAGCTGACCGCATTTCGGTATTGGTCGCAGGTAAAATTATTGCCTCTGGAACGCCTGACGAAATTCGTCATAATCAAGATGTGAAAAATGCCTATTTAGGTGATGAAGCGACGGAGGCCGCATGATTCTTGAGGTTAAACATTTAGAAAGCGGTTATGGTGCGAGTCAGGTGCTATTTGGTGTGGACTTGTCCATTCAAAGTGGTCAAGTGGTGACCGTGTTGGGGCGCAATGGTATGGGTAAAAGCACCTTATTAAAAACGTTGTTTGGTGCTTTACCTATAAAAAAAGGCGAGGTGTTTTTTGCTGGGCAGCGGATCAACACATGGACGACGGATAAAATTGCACGGGCTGGAATGGCGATTGTGCCAGAGGGGCGTCATTGTTTTCCGAACTTGACGGTAAAAGAGCATTTAACGGCATTTGTAGCACATCGTAACCCGCAGACAAGTAAGCCTTGGACACCAGAGCGAGTTTTTGAGTTGTTTCCCCGACTGCGCGAACGCCAAAATAATATGGGAAATCAACTCTCGGGGGGCGAGCAGCAAATGTTAGCGATTGGTCGAGCCTTGGTGACGAATCCTAAATTATTGATTTTGGATGAGGCTTCGGAGGGGTTAGCCCCCAAAATTCGTGAGGAAATCTGGCAGTGTTTGGATGTTTTGCGTGCTCAAGGCCAAACCATTTTAATTATTGATAAATATGTACAACGACTTATGAAGTTAGCTGACCACCATATTATTTTAGAAAAAGGGCAGGTGGTATGGCAGGGGGATTCGGCGCAGTTAGGTGCTGATCCAACACTGTGGGAGCGTTATTTAGGCGTTTAGTAGAATGTTTATGTAAAAAGGCAGCTTAATTAGGCTGCCTTTTTTCGTGAGGGCTTAACTCGTCTTTTTTAGCGTGGAAGTGTCATTAATACCGTAAAATTTTACGCCAAACTCAATGCGTGGGCGGCCATTGGCCATACGCCAATTATTTGTGTCGCGTAAAGAATATACGCAGCCGCAATACTCTTGTTGATAAAAATTTTCTTTCTTGCTGATTTCAAGCATACGTTGTGACCCACCCCCTTTGCGCCAGTTGTAGGTCCAGTACAGCATATTGGGGTAGCGGGCAGCAGCACGTTCACCACAGCCGTTAATTTGCTTCATATCTTTCCAGCGTGAAATCGCTAAAGAACTGGTAATGGTGTCAAAGCCATTTTCATAAGCATATAAAGCTGTACGTTCAAAGCGCATATCAAAGCATTCTGTACAGCGGATACCGCGTTCTGGTTCATGCTCCATGCCTTTAACGCGTTCAAACCAGTTGTCGGCATCGTAATCCGCATCAATAAAAGGGATGTTGTGCTTTTCTGCAAAACGTTTGTTTTCCTCTTTGCGAATTTCGTATTCTTTGATGGGGTGAATGTTAGGGTTGTAGAAAAAAATCGTATATTCAATCCCAGAAGCTGTCATGGCTTCCATGACCTCACCAGAACAGGGGGCACAACAAGAGTGCAACAGTACTTTTTTACTGTTGTTAGGGATGGTGAGAACAGGGCGAGTAAATTCAGTGTTTTTCATGGTGTATACAGAATTAGTTCATAACCGCTTGCCATAAAGCCATAACAGCGTCTCGTTCCGCTTGCACTTGGTGCAATGGTAAACGTGCCACTGCTGCGCCTTGAAGGCGTAGGTTATGCTGGTAACGCCTAAATGTGCGATACGCCTGTATGGCTTGTTGGCTTAGCGTACGCGGAATGAGCTGATGCTCAGCAGCTATCCCTAATAAAGCAATATTACCCAAATTATTCAAAAGAGCCGGATACCGGTGAGCATAACATAGCACTAAATATTGCGTCATAAACTCAATATCTACCATACCGCCGCGATCGTGTTTGATATCGAATAAATCACTCTTGTTGGGGTGTGCTTGAGCGATTTTTTCACGCATGGTAATGACCTCACGCTTAAAAGCGATAGGGTCACGCTTTTGTAAAAGAATATCCTGGCGTACTTTTTCAAAGCGTGCCCCAATTTGTGGGTCGCCAGCAACAAAACGAGCACGGGTAATGGCTTGATGTTCCCAGCTCCAAGCCTGTTGGCTTTGGTATTTTTCAAAACCATCGATAGAGACTGCAATCAGGCCAGCATCGCCATCCGGACGTAAACGCATGTCTACCTCGTACATACGTCCCGATGAGGTCATCGTACTTAACCACGACACCATGCGCCGACCTAAGCGCACGTATTTTTCAACCTGATCCTGATTGGGGTCATCATATAAAAAAACCAAGTCCAGATCTGATGCGTAACCCAGCTCCTTGCCACCTAATTTACCATAAGCGATGACGGCAAATTGCGGGGTGGGGGGATCAGGTGGCTGTTGGCGTGGTTGAGCCAGAGGCCAGGTACGATAAATGGTTTCCTCTATAAGCAGATCAGCTAACGCCGATAGTTGGTCGGCTAAGACTTCTACGGTGAGTAAGCCTGCAATATCTTGTGCTAGTAGCTGAAAGCTAACCTGATGTTGCAGGTCGCGCATAAGATTCATTTGTCTTTCAATATCGGCCTGGCCGTTAGGTAGTACACAGGCATCGAGCTCCAGACGTAGTTGCTCGGCAAGAGCAGTAAAATCCGGGGCCTCAAGCAGATCTTTCCATTCAATTAAGCTGTCTAATACCAGAGGGTATTGCGCTAAATAATGCGCAGCCCAAGGGCTGGCCCCTGCAATGGTTGCCATGCGTTGAATGGTTTCCGGGTACTCGAGCAGTAGTGCAAGATAAGCACTACGGCTAGCAATTTGTTCCATAATAGTATGGAGTCGCTTATTAGTTTCTACGGGGTGATCGGTGGCACAAGCCGCTTGTCTTAACAAGGGTAATAAGCGTTGTAAGCGTTTTAGGCTATGTGGGGGCAAACGCTGGATGCGATTGGAATGTAGGAGTTGTTGGCTTTGAGCCTCAAGCTCAGCATGCTCTGAGGAGCTGATCGGGGGAGACGGCAGTACAGGGGCGATGGCAGTGGCGGTCTGCGTTTTTTTCTCTACGCCTGCAATACGAAAAGCATCTTGGAAGCTTTGGTGGACAAATTGGCGATGCTCATTGAGTTGTTGGGTAAATGAGTCTGTGCTTAAGCCAAAACTGTAGGCAAGGCGAGCATAGGTATCGGCCTCGGTGGGTAAAAGGTGAGTTTGCTCATCTTCTTTGTATTGAAGAAAGTGTTCGGTGCGACGTAAAAAGTCATACGCATTAAGTAGTCGGCGTGCGAGCTCATCATCCATCAGATCCGCTTGTACTTGAGCGTGTACTGCTGCATGCAAGTTTTGTTGCTGCAATGAGGGCCAGCGCCCACCACGGATGAGTTGATTGAGTTGAACTACGAACTCAATTTCTCGAATGCCCCCATCCCCTAATTTGATATTATGTGTGCTTTCCAGGCTATCTTTGGCAATGACCTTTCGTTCCCAGTCTTGGCGAATGCGTTCGCGTAAATCGCGTAAAGAGGCTAAGGCATCAAAATCAAAATACTTGCGATAAACAAAGGGAGTCCGCAGATTCTCTAAGCGTTGCTGTGCATATTGAGGCTGACTATCCGCATGGCTTTTGACCTGAATGAGACGACCTTTTATCCAGGCATAGCGTTCCCACTCTCGTCCTTGATGAAGAAAATAGTTTTCCAATGCATTTAAGCTCCAAGCCAAGGGGCCCACATTGCCATCAGGGCGTAGACGCAAGTCGGTTCTAAAAACATGACCGAAAGCATTGGTTTGTGACAGTATAGGAAGCAAGCGTTGGGTTAAGCGTCCAAAGTACTCATGGTAGCTACGCGACCGCCGTCCTTGGGTTTCGCCTTCACCATCATATAGGGTTATGAGATCAATATCGGAGGATACATTTAATTCATAGCCCCCCCATTTCCCCATAGCAACAATAAGCATTTCTAAAGGTAGGCCTGTTTTGGGGTCAATGGGTGTTCCGTGCGCTTCACTGAGGGCGCGACTCACCCATTCATAGGCTTTGTTTACACTTAGATCAGCTAAAAAGCTCATAGCGGTGCTCACTTCGGCTAAACTAGCTCTGGAGTGAACATCCCGCACCATTAGCGTAAAAAAAACGCGACGTCGCACTAAGCGTAGCTGCTTTTTAAGCGCCTCTTCGGTATATTCTTGGGGACGTAGCGCATCAAACCAATCTTGGATCACTGTGGGGGTCACTTCATATTTACTTTGCGCTTGTAACCAATCCGCAAGCTCTGGTGTAGCAACCAGCTGGCGGCGTAGCGCGCCAGACCAGTTTAATGTGCTTTGTAAATCCATCATGTTTAAAACCAAAAGAGAAAAATGATCACTGTTTCACGCTGGTTGGGGCGCTTGATACTTATCTTATATGTATTGCTGGTTCTTGTCGTGTTAGGGGCGCGCTATTGGTTCTTACCCCAAGTGGATCAGTGGCGTGAACCTATCGCCGATTGGCTAGGGCAAGCGCTAGGAGTGGAAATACACGCGGAAAAAATAGCGGTAGAGTGGAGTGATTGGCTACCGGTTCTTCAAGTCCATGATTTGACCTTAACTGATGGGGCAGGGCATACAACCGAAATTCCTCATTTACAGGCCCAACTAAAGTGGCAAACGTTTTTAAAGGGGCGGCCACTTTTCTCTGATTTGCGTATTACTGGGCTAACCCTGACTTTGTGGCGAGACCATGAGTATACGCTGCATGTAGCTGGTCAAACATGGCAAAGCCCAAGCGCCACTGTAGACAGCGATACCGTAAACCATGATTTTGTGGCTTGGCTAGCCCAACAAGAATATGTATCACTACAGCAGGCTCGGTTTCGTTGGTTAGATTATAGTCGTTTGGCCGAGCCTTTGGTTTTGGAGCAGCTTGAAGGGGTGTTAAGGCATCAAAGCGATGGCTTACATTTTCAGCTGCAAGCTAGCCCGCAGTCTGGCTCTGGTCAAAGTGTGCAATTAAAAGGGCATTTACAGGAACAAGCTTTAGCACAACAGCAGCTAAGTGGTAGCTTATATGTACAGTTAAATGAATTAAGCCCCGTGGTATGGCGACAGTGGATTGATTTGCCTAATCATTTGCTTCAGGCCTCATTGGATACACAATTATGGCTAGAACTTGAGCAGAGTCAAATTCATCATGTGACGCTAGATACGCGTATTTATAACGGTGTGTGGGAAAGCCATGATCATGGACAGTTATTTGCACGCTCGTTGCGTGTGTTTGCTTCCGCGCCATGGACTACCTTTCAAGCAGTGGCACAAGAGCAACCCTTGGAGAAACGTCTACTTACACAGCAAGCGTTGCACCTTGAAATTGATGGCGCAGGCTTACGTTGGGAGAAGGCATCGTACTTTACTGAGGCGTTGCACGGAGAGCGTTTACGCTTAGTAGCAAAACGCTTAGCGACCGCCCCAAGCTCTACTATTTATATTGATGAGTTTCAGTTAAGTAATGAAGACGTAACCTTGAGCTTAGCTGGGCAATGGACACCGTTGAATCAAGATTGGCGAGCTGGGCAATGGGATATAACCGGGCGAATTCAAGATTTACAGCTAGCGGCTTTATATCGCTATTTTCCCACAACAGAGATAGCAGAGTCAGTGGTTGATTGGCTAAAGCAGGGCTTGATAACTGGGCAGGTTTCTGAAGGAGCAATACGATTAAAAGGAAATCTACATGATTTCCCCTATCAAGATCCAGAGACCGGTGTGTTTTTTGTGGGTGGAGCTTTTCAGGGGGCTGAAATCGACTATTACCCGACAACGGCTTTAGAAAAAGGTTGGCCTAAAGTAGAAAACGCAGCGGGTTTTGTGGCAGTGCGCGGCGCGGGTTTATGGGTTAATCAAGCCACTGCTCAGTTAAGCCCTATGCCTACTGAACCGGTACAAGCTCATGACATTCAGGTGCATATTAATAATTTTTATGCGCCACAGTTACAGATATATGCTCAAACCCAGGGGCCAGCGCAGTCTTATTTGGGATTAATGACCACTACAGACTTGGGGGAGTGGTTAGGACATAGTTTTGATCAGAGTCAGGCCACAGGACAGTGGCAAGTGCCTTTGGCATTACGAGTCGATTTAGATAATACGGAAGATGTTACCGTTGATGGTGCTATTCATTTTCAAAATAACACTCTACATATTTTCCCTCAGCTGCCACCGATAGAGCAGCTTAGCGGAACATTAGTATTTAGTGAGTCTGGTGCACAAGCACAAAAAATTAAAGGGTAGTGGTTTGATGGTCCTTTGCTGTTACAGCAGCAAATTGGTGCCGCTAATCAGTTTTTACTATTACATGGTCGGGCGCAGGCGAGAGCGCTTAATCAAGCTTTTCATTCGATTTTACCGGCTGACGCATTGCAGGGAGAGTTGGTATATCAAGTAGAGTTTGGGCTGGATAAGCATAAGCGCTTCCAACTCAAAGCACAGAGTCATTTACAAGGTTTAGCGGTGCACTTACCTGCTCCTTTGGCTAAAACAAAAGCGCAATCACGTGCTTTACGCGTAGAATGGAAGCCTATACAAGCACAACAGGATCAATTGCAGATCCACTTAGGCGATGACGTGGTGGCCGTGTTTGAGTCTTCGACATCACCACCACAAGGTTTTGTACGAGGAGCCGTGGGCTGGAATCAAGGCCAACCTGCATTGCCAACGACTGGACTGGTGTTGGACTTAGCTAGCGCAGAATTGGATATAGAGCCTTGGTTAAATTGGTTAGGACCGCTATGGCAACAAGCAGGTACGTCATCATTTCAATGGCCGACCTTGGAGCGCTTACGTCTGAAAGCAGATAAGGTCACCGGTTTTGCTCAACAATGGCAGCA
>JAAYRP010000070.1 GCA_012518715.1 Alcaligenaceae bacterium
CCCTGAACAGATTCATGCCAAAGTAGAAATTCATCGTATTACGCCGCAAACGGTGCAACGGTTACGTACAGAAGCGCAAGCCCAATCTAGCATTGAGCAAGCGCGTTTGGGTGTGACGACGGCGGTTACCGATACCCCCCAATATGAATATTTAGTGGCACCAAGCGATGTGTTGCAGGTCACGGTTTGGAACCACCCCGAATTAAATAACCCCGGTGGGCAGATTACCAATGAAACGGCTGGGCGTACGGTTGCCGCGGATGGGTATTTTTATTACCCCTATATCGGCAAAGTCAAAGCAGCAGGGCGTACGGTGGGCGATATCCGCGATGAAATGGCGCGTCGCCTGTCCACGTATTTAACCGAGCCCCAGGTGGATGTGTCTGTATTGAAATACCGCGGGCGTAAAGCCTATGTGGTGGGGCAGGTAGAGACCCCGGGGCCCGTGCCCATTACCGATGAGCCGTTGTTTTTGACCACGCTGGTGACTCGAGCTGGTGGTTTGCGCCCCGAGGCCGATTTAGCACGGGTGATTTTAAACCGTAATGGGGTATTGCATTCGTTAAACTTGCATGCGCTTTATTACAAAGGTGATATGAGCCAAAACCCCTTGCTGCAAGAGGGGGATATTGTGAACGTGCCCCAGCGTACTCAGGACAAGGTCTTTGTGCTAGGCGAGGTCATCAAACCACATTCCACCATTTTGCCTTGGGAACGATATAGCTTGGCCGATGCCTTAGGGGATGCAGGCGGATTAGATCCTGTGACCTCTAAAGCCAGTCAGGTGTATGTGATTCGAGCGGCCGACGAGGCGCGCCCTCAGATTTGGCATTTGGATGCGAGCAGCCCCACGGCGTTGGTATTAGCGGATGGTTTTGAGCTACAACCCCGAGATGTGGTGTATGTGGACGCAGCGGGCGTAACGCGCTGGTCTCGTGTCATTGGCCAGATTTTACCCACAGCTACAGGCTTAGCTACGGGTAGAAGAATTTTTGATTAATAACAGGAATACAAGAATGGCTGCGTTGGATAATAACAACTCCACTCGAGTAATGGATGATGACCAGGAGATTGACTTAGCCGATTTGGCGAATGTCTTAATCCAGGGCTGGATGGTAATCGCTGCAGTATTTGTGGTGGTTTTGGGGCTTGGGGCTAGTTATGCCGTATTAACCCCCCCTGTTTACGAGGCCGATGCCTTGATTCAGGTCGAGGATCAACGTGGTGGCGCTGGGTTAGCAGGTTTAACCGTGCTTAGCGAGGGCTTAGGCTTGCAGCAAAGCGTGGTGGCCGATGAGCTCGAGATCCTGCGTTCCCGAGAGGTGCTTTTAAAAGCCATTGAAAGCACTAAAGCAGACTTAACGGTGGGGGTAGCAAACCGTTTTCCTGTGATTGGCGACTGGTGGGCGCGCCGGCATGAGGCAGGCTCAGACGAGCTAGCCACCCCTTTATTTGGTTTTGGGCGCTATGCCTGGGGTGGAGAGGTTTTAGAACTGGGGGAATTCCAAATCCCATCCCAAGCCTTTGGTCGCGAGTTTTTCTTGGTTGTGTCCGAGCAAGGCTTTAGTCTAGAAAACGAAGAGGGCCAAGAGCTATTACAAGATAACCGCATTGGTCAGCGTTTGTCTTTTACTGTTGGGGGCGATACCGCTTATTTGGCAGTAACACGCTTGCAAGCACGCCCGGGGACTAAGTTCTTGATCCGTAAGCGCAGTCCCATTGCTACCTATAATAGCGTGCGTAACAGCTTAAATGTGACTCAGGCGGGTAAACAAAGTCAGGTGATCACGATTAAGTACCAGAGTACGGATAAAGCCTTTGCCAAAGACTTTGTTAATGCGGTAGCCAGCACTTATTTAGAGCAAAACGTTCAACGTCGTAGCGCAGAAGCCCGTCAAAGCTTGGCTTTTTTGGATGAGCAGTTGCCGCTTTTAAAGCATCAGGTGGAACAAAAAGAAGAGGAGCTTAGTCAGTATCGTTCCAGTAGCGGTACCATTAGTATTCCTGATGAAACACGGGGTCTGCTGACCCAAGCCATTGATTTAGAAAACCGTCGCTTAGAATTGCAGATGAAGCGCGATGAAATGCGCCAGCGTTATACGGCGGATCACCCTATGTTAAAAGCGGTGAACCAACAGTTGGCTGCTTTACAAGCGGCAAGCAAGGACCTAAGCACACATATTGATAATTTGCCAGAAGCTCAGCGTGATTTGCTGCGTTTAGAGCGTGATTCGCAAGTCAACACGCAGCTTTATATTTCCCTATTAAATAATGCGCAGCAGTTGCGTTTAGCAGAGGCGGGCACCATTGGTAATGTGCGTATTATTGACTTTGCGGTTTTGCCAGAGCGCCCTGTAAAACCCAAACGTTTGATGGTGGTTGCCGTAGCCGCATTATTGGGGCTGCTATTAGGTGCTGGGGCGGTATTAGTGCGCCGTATGTTACGCCCCGCGGTACAAACGGCAGAGCAGATCGAGCAACGTACGGGCTTAACCACTTACGTAAGCTTGCCTGAATCCGAGGATCAAAAAGGCTTTCGTATTGCTATGCCAGGGCGTAAACGCCGCCCACAGGGGGATGGCCAAGTCTTGGCGTTAACGAATCCCGATGATCCGGCAATTGAAAGTTTGCGTTCTTTGCGTACGGGGCTGACCTTTGCCATGATGGGGACCGAGGGGAAAACCATTGCTATCGTGGGGGCGACGGCCGGGGTGGGTAAAAGTTTTGTGACCACTAACCTTGGGGCTCTGTTATCTATTGAGCAGAAAAAAGTGGTGATTGTGGATACGGACTTACGCCGAGGCCGTTTACATGAGTATTTTGGTTACGAGCGCAAACGTATTGGTCTTTCGGATGTGTTATCCGGCAAGTCCAGTATCGACGAAGCCTTAATTAAAATTAATGATTACTTGTATGTTGTGCCCTCGGGTACGCCGCCACCTAATCCAGCAGAGCTTTTGCTTAGCGAGGGCTTTGTTCAGCTTCTGCAGCAGTTTGAAGCGCAATACGATCAGGTTGTGATTGATACCGCGCCCTTGTTGCCGGTTGCTGATACCTTAGCGATCATGCCTCATGTAGACGCAGCGTTTATGGTGGTACGTGCCGAACAAAGCACCGTACGAGAGGTTCAAGATGCAGTGGCGCGTTTACGCACTGCTGGGGTAGCCGAGCCATTAAAAGGGGTTGTGTTTAATGGTGTGCGCCGATTCCGTTTGGGGTATGGGGCTTCGTATAATTATTACTACACCTATAAATAAACTCGCTGCTTACCCCCCAAACCGCTAAAATCAAACACTCAGATAGCCATCAGCGATGGTAGGTTTTGAAAGAGGTTGATATGATCGTAGAGTGGGGTGGGGGTGTGATGGCTGCGGTCGCAGCCATCGCAGTCGTATTGGGTTATGGCATAGCCGCCTTTGTGTTTAAACGCAAAGAGCGGCTTTATGTATTGCAGCAACACGAAAAAGCGCTGACCCTAAGCCGTCAGCAAGAGCAGTTGTTAGCCTTGCAACAACAGGTGCAGCGTTGGCAAGATGATTTTGATGTGCAGCGTGACGAAGCCCAAAGCTGGCGACAGCAATGGCAAGCATTGCAGCAGCAATATCAGCAGGTGCTGCGCTCCGAGAGCACCTTAAAAGCCACCTTAGCAGAAAAAGAAAAACATTTTCAGGCGCAAATCGAGCAATTAGAGCTGGCTAAAAGTACGCTACGGCAGGAATTTGAAAATCTTGCAAATAAGATTTTTGAGGAAAAAAATCAGCGTTTTCATCAAGCCAGTCAAATGAATCTGGATCAGTTATTAAAACCCTTTAGGGAGCAAATCGAGGGTTTTCAGAAGCGCTTAAACGAAGTCCACGATGCGTCATTACAGGGGCAAACGCATTTATATGCGGAAATTCGTAAAATTTTAGATGTGGGTTTGCAGATGAGCACCGAAGCCAATAATTTGGCCGCAGCCCTAAAAGGGGATGCCCAACAACGTGGTGCTTGGGGCGAGGCCCAATTACGACGGACGCTGGAAATGAGCGGTCTTGTAGAAGAGGCGCATTTTTCTGTACAAAAAGGCTTTAAGGATCAAGAGGGCAAATATAAGCAGACGGATTATGTGATTCATTTGCCTGACAATAAGCATATTATTATTGATAGTAAAGTCACGCTAAATGCGTATGACCGAATGGTTGCGGCGTCTAGCCCAGAGCAGTATCAGCTAGCGCTTGCCGAGCACATTCAAGCCGTGCGGCGTCATATTGATGATTTGGCTAGCAAGGATTATTCCAATTTAATTGGTGTGCGTAGCCCAAATTTTGTGTTGATGTTCATGCCTATCGAGCCCGCTTATATTGAAGCCCTGAAACACAATAAAGATTTATTTGAATATGGTTATAAAAAAGGGGTGGTGTTGGTATCCCATACCACTCTGATTCCTATTTTAAGGACCGTATCCAATTTATGGATGTTAGAGCGCAGCCATGCCCAAGCACATGAAATCAGTGAGCGCGCCGGCGATATTTATAATCAGGTGTGTGTGGTCGCTGAACGTTTAGCCAAGCTGGGTAATACCTTACAGACGGTAAGCCGTCACTATAACAGTACGGTTACGGCTTTGGCTGGGCAGCAGGGTTTGTATGGCAAAGTCGAGCGCTTTAATCAGCTTTCTACTCGGGTTACAAAAACGCTTCCTGTCATCGAACCTAGTCATTTGGATTTTGAAAGTGAGCGGCTTGGTTTAATTGTTGAGTCGGTACCGAATGCCGACCCAACATCGGAGCGCGAGCCCTAGATGGTTGTATAGGGGTTTAGTGTAAAAGTCGGATTATAGGTGTTGTTTTAAGTATTCGCGTCGTTTACGCTCTAGGCGTAGGATTTTAAAATGGATGGCATTACGATCCATTTCGGTCGAAGCGCGTTGATAATCATGACGCAATCGCTTAAGTTCAGCATCAATGCGCATTAACCCCTGAGTAAATGTATCAACGGTGATTTTGGGTGGTTCAGGTGGCAGGGTTTCTGGGATAGTAGTCGGCTCCGCAGCAGAGGCCTTGGGGGCGGCGGATGTACGTTTCGCAGCGTTTACTGCAGGTTTTTTGGCCGTGTTGTTTTGATTGTGGGGCTCTATGCCGTATAAGGCCTGTCCGGCTTTATAAGCGGTTTTGTTTATCAAAATTGTAGCGGCCGCAATACGTTCGGCAAGCGTTTTGGCTTTTTTAAGCTCTTTTAAAGCGTTACGTAAAGTGGGCTGAGTCATGGTGGCTTCTATTACAACGGGGATAAAAGGAACAAGTTATTGTGTATGCACTATGCGACGTAAGCGGTTAAAGCGCAGGGGATGGATTGATTTGCTCCCATAATTGTTGAGTACAGAAGGCTTTAATCTCGCGGCTTTTTTTATAACCGATAGTGGTGTAACCATCGGCTTGTGCTTTGAGCTGACTGACTTGCTGCTCATAGCAAGGGCGGATGGCTTTTTCTATGTCTTTGGCTGAGTAGCCATGTTGGCACCAAGTCGACCATCGTTGTAAGCGTTCGATAGAAACCGCTTTGACGGTATTTGAGGAGCCATAATAATGATAAAAATGGCTACTCATACACGGTGATGACGCGCCAGCCGCAGAAAGAGAAAATAAACTTAGACAAACAGAAAAAAACCATCTATGCACGATATACCCTGTATAAAACCAGCCAAGGCGAGCGTTTCATTGTAAGTAAGAACTACTTATTATAACTGTCTATTTCTGCATAGACTATTCGTGCTTTGCGCCGTCTTGATTTATGATAAAGGTTCTTATAGGAGACAAAGATGAGTCATATCTATGCCATTGATGGCCTTGTGCCCGTTATTCATGAAACGGCTTTTGTGCATCCTACAGCCGTTTTAATTGGTGATGTGATAATTGGCCCAGGGGTGTATATTGGGCCGCTTGCTAGTTTAAGGGGTGATTTTGGGCGTATCATCATGAAAGAGGGCTCGAATATTCAAGACACCTGTGTGATTCATGGTACGCCCGAGCAAGACACGGTAGTCGAGGTAGATGGCCATATTGGGCATGGTGCCGTATTACATGGCTGTACCATTGGTAAAAACGTGCTGGTGGGCATGAATGCCGTGGTGATGGATCAAGCCGATGTCGGGGCTAACAGTATTATTGGCGCCATGGCATTTGTGAAAAAGGGGATGCTTATCCCTGAGCGAAGTCTTGTGGCTGGCGCACCTGCTAAAATTATTAAAACGCTGACGGATACGGAGATCGATCATAAGCGTCTGGGCACGCATATGTACCAGCGTTTAGCCCAACGTAGTTTGGCCACCATGGAAAAAGTCACGCCCTTGCGTCAGGTTGAACCGAATCGTCCCCGTTTAACACCGGATATGATTTATCCAGATTATTACCGTCCTTGATGCGGCTAAGCAATACGCAGGTCGACTCAAGGTACAATGGAATGCATAGCTAGTTAAAAGGAAAGAGTATGCGTATTGCTTTATTTATTTTTGGGGCGTTAGCCGCTGGGTATTTAATTGTTAAAGGCTTTAAGCAAATGCTGGCAGAAAGCCGGCAAAACTCTGAAAGTAAAAAAGCCTTGCCCCATGACGAAGAGTAGACTTTTTTCATTTTCAGGGCTTTGGGTATAGGGTTTTTATTTAGTGTTGGGCAGTAAAATAAACCAGAGCTAGTAAAGCGGCACCCCCAGCAACAAATAGGGTGGAAAGCGATTCAAGTAGGTGTGTGTATTCTATTAACATAGTCGTCTCCGTAAGGAATGATGATAGTACATTACATACTACTTACATTTTTACAGATTGTGAATAATTTTGTGCGAGACTTAACATTCATTGGCTGGTTTTTATATATGTATATAAGCAATAGGGATAAGTAAACATAGATAATCCTTTTTCGTCATAAATTCTGATATCACCATCAAATATGGATAGGTGGTACATGCTTATACCGGCCTCAGAGCCGGTATTTTTGTGCCTAAAAAGCAATATGCACAAATGTTTGTTATAGTAGTAGAGTGGTGTTTTTCATTTTTGCACCAAAAGTGCTTGCATTTTTTGCTTTTTTAGGTGGCGTTGCCTCATTACCCATGAGGAAAACGAAAGGAACAGAAACGACGCCATTTTGTGATGATTAATAATGAATAGGAGTTGTGTTTTGACACAAAAACGAATCGCGATTTTAGGTGCTGGTCCCAGTGGTTTAGCTCAATTGCGTGCTTTTGAAGCCGCACGTGCCGCTGGTGTAAAAGATCTGCCAGAAATTGTTTGTTATGAGAAACAAAATGATATTGGTGGCATGTGGAATTACACATGGCGCACCGGCCTAGATCGTAATGGCGAGCCCGTACATGGCAGCATGTATCGTTACTTATGGTCGAATGGACCTAAAGAATGTTTAGAGTTTGCGGATTATTCTTTTGATGAGCATTTTGGGCGTCCTATTCCGTCGTATCCGCCGCGTGAAGTGCTTAAAGACTACATCATGGGGCGTATTGATAAGCGCGCTATTTTTAATTACATACGTTTTGAGTGTCCCGCTCGCTGGGTGACCTTTGATGAGGCAACGAAAAAATTCACCGTTACGGTGATGAATCACAAAAAAGGCGAACAAGAGGTAGAAGAGTTCGACTATGTGGTGGTGGCAACAGGGCATTTCTCTACGCCTAATATGCCTTATTACGAGGGCTTAGAGCAGTTTCCTGGTCGGGTATTGCATGCACATGATTTTAGAGATGCCTTAGAGTTTGCAGATCAAGACGTGTTGCTAGTGGGCGGAAGTTATTCTGCAGAGGACATTGGAACGCAGTGTCACAAGTACGGGGCGAAATCCGTGACGATTAGCTACCGTAGCGAGCCTTTGGGTTTTGAATGGCCAGAAGGCATCGAGGAGCGCCCACTATTAACTCGTTTGGATGGGAATACGGCTTATTTTAAAGACGGTAGCAGCAAACAGTTTGATGCGGTCATTATGTGTACGGGTTATCAGTTCCATTTCCCATTTTTGCCAGACGAGTTACGCTTGCAAACCAATAACTGTTTATATCCAGATAATTTATATAAAGGGGTGTTTTTCCAAAGCAACCCACAGTTGATTTATTTGGGTATGCAGGATCAGTATTTCACATTCAATATGTTTGATGCGCAGGCTTGGTATGTACGAGACGTGATTTTAGGTCGTATCCAATTACCCAATGCGCCTGAGCGTGCAGCGGATATTAAAGCGTGGCGTGATCGTCAGGATGCGTTATCCAGTCCAAATGAGTGTATTGATTTTCAAGCACAATATATTCGTGACTTAATGCAGCCTACCGATTACCCGGATTTCCCTATTGAAAAACAAGCCGAGCTTTTAAAGCAGTGGTTATTAGATAAAAAAGAAAACATTATGACTTTTAGGGATAAATCCTATCGCTCTACCATTACGGGAACCATGGCGGCGCGCTTGCCTAAGCCTTGGTTAGAAATCAAAGATGACTCCTTAGAGGGCTTTATGTCTTTGAAGTTTGTCGAGGTAGAGGAAACCGCTGACGCCTAAGCATTGTGCGTTTTTTAGCCCCAAGCGGTGTGGTGCCGTTTGGGGCTTTTTTGTGTTTTTAGCGTCTTTTTTGAATTAATAGTATAGCTATGAGGGTAGCGGTGCCGCATAAAGCAATGACTGCGCTCCAGCCACCGTGCTGCCAAAACCACCCCCCAGCAGAACCAGTCACGCTTGAGCCTAAATAATAAAAAAGCAAATAAAGCGAGGTCGCGTGGGCTTTGGTGCTTTTGGCTTCGAGCCCCACATAGCTGCTGGCTAGCGCATGGGCAACAAAAAAGCCAAAGGTCATCAGTGCAATACCCACCACAATCCAGAGAAGATGGTTAGATAGCGTTGTGATCAGACCAAAGAGCATCAGGGTCAGGCTGATTAACACCGCTGTTTTTGAACCCAGGCGTTGGCTGAAGTTACCCGCTAAAGACGAAGACATAATGCCTAAGCTATAACATAAAAAGATAAGGCTGATTTGGGTCGGGCTTAGATCAAAGGGGGGTTGGGATAAGCGGAATGTGACGTAGTTAAAAGTCGTCACAAAAACGCTCATAATCAGAAAGGCAAACGCATAAAGATTCAGCAAACGGGGGTTAGCTAAATGTTGGCGCCAGGCGTGTAAATGAAAGTGCAGGGGGCTGCCACGTTGTGGACGAAAATGTTTAGAGGCGGGCAGTAAATACACAAAGCCGAGTGCGGCAAGTACGCATAGCCCGCCTAATGCAGCCATGGCAACGTGCCAAGAAAAGTGTTCTACAACAAGGCCCATGCCCACTCGCCCCATCATGCCACCAAATGCGGTACCTGCAATATAGACCCCCATGCTTTTGCTGAGGTCGGCAGGGTGGATTTCCTCGGCGATCCATGCCATGGCAATCGCTGGCACCCCGCCTAGTACAAAGCCCTCAATAGCGCGGATACTAAGCAGCAGCGGCCAATTACTAATAAATGCACAAGCGATGTTCAGTAATGCCGCAATCAGCATGGAGCCAAACATTAGGTGCTTGCGTGCTAGGCCTTGAGAAAAAGCACCGGATAGCACAATAGAAAAAGCCAAAAAACCTGTGGTAAGAGACAGGGCTAAAGCACTATTGGCCGGACTAATAGCAAAGCTAGTGGTGAACTCTGGCAAGAGTGGTTGCACACAGTAAATCAAAGAGAAGCTAGCAAAGCCTAGTAAGAACAAAGCCAGCGTGGCGTGCTGATAAGCGGGGGTGCCTCGAGTAACCCAGGATGTGGCATCCGTGTGGGGGCGAGGTTGTGGCGTGGAAGATTCCATAAAACCAAAGAGAGAAGCAAAAACATCAAATTAGCAAAGCTTGATGCGCTTGTCTAATCCTGTGGGATTGTCGTGTTTATGCAAAAAATAGGGTGCAAGCGATGTTTTTTCATATTTCGAGACGATTTGGCTTGATAAATGGATTTTTTGTCGTAGAATAAGCTTATTTATGTTCGTCATTAGGAATCGCCATGGTAGCAACTACCGTCCATTCTTCTACTTCCGTTTCAGAGGTAGCACCAATAAAAACGAAGCAGGCTGGGCATGAGATGCCACGCAAACCCTCTTTATGGCAGGGGCTTGTCTTAGCGGCTGGGTTGGCTGTTGTGGCGATGGCGTTGGGCCGATGGTTACCCACCGTAGGCGGTCCCGTTTTTGCCATTTTGTTAGGGCTGTTGATTCGTAATACGCTGGGAATGATGCCTATTTTTCAACCTGGCTTAGCTTTTGCTTCTAAAAAGGTATTGCAGTGGTCGATTATTGCTTTGGGCTTTGGGCTCAGTTTTTCGCAAGTGGTACAAACGGGCTTAGAGTCAATCTGGGTGACTGTGGTGACGATGATTGCCGCTTTTACCACGGCTGCTATTTTAGGAAAAGTGTTGGGCGTGCCCGATAAGCTTAGAACCTTGATCG
>JAAYRP010000071.1 GCA_012518715.1 Alcaligenaceae bacterium
CGAGCTTTGAAATCAGAGAGCAGCTTTAACGAGTGTTCATAATCTGCACCGGGACGGGCTTGCTTATACAAGCGCGGCACCGTTTCGAGGTTATGGTTCATCACATCGGGGGGTGTTTGCTCAAAAATATCCAATGCCCGATCTAAACGTCCACGAAAATCGGGCACTAAGACCTCGATGGTAGTGTGTGGAGAATGCTCGCGGACTTTAGCGATACATTCCGCAAAATGCGCCGCACCGCCATCGCGTAAGTCATCACGGTCTACAGAGGTGACCACCACATAGGATAAACGCATGGCGCCAATTGCTTTGGCTAAGTTAATAGGTTCTTCTGTATCAAGCGGGTCGGGACGACCATGTCCCACATCACAGAATGGACAACGACGGGTGCACTTATCCCCCATAATCATAAACGTTGCCGTACCTTTACCAAAGCATTCGCCAATATTAGGACAAGAGGCTTCTTCGCAAACTGTATAAAGATTTCGTTCGCGCAAAATGGTTTTAATATCATAAAAACGCGAGCTAGGTGCCGCCGCTTTAACGCGGATCCAATCCGGTTTTTTGAGGCGTTCCGTTTGAACGATTTTGATCGGTAGGCGCGAGGTTTTGTCTTCGGCTTTTTGTTTACGAGTAGGATCGTAATCGCGCGGACGCACAGTAGGTTTAGGAGGAGTAACGTTATTCATAAGCGTTTTCAGTGGTTGCGCTAAATTGCTGTTTTAGCTGTAAAGACAAGACGTGAGCCACCTGATCTAACGGGATAATTTGCCCACACGAACGCATATCAGTGGTGCCTAAGCCGGCATAACCACATGGATTGATGCCATCAAAAGGACGCAAATCCATGTTTACATTAAGCGATAAACCATGATAGGAGCGACCATTTCTTATTTTAACACCCAAGGCTGCAATCTTCACCAATTCATCAGCAGCGTAAAGGGCATTTTTTACTGACTGCCCTAACACATACACCCCAGGCGCTCCCGGTTTGCGCACTGCCGTCAAATCAAAATGAGCTAAGGTGGCAATAATGGCGTCTTCGAGTTTCGCCACGTATTGGCGCACATACAGGCCTTGGCGGCGTAAATCGATTAAGCAATAAGCGATAAGCTGACCCGGTCCATGGTATGTGACCTGACCACCACGATCAGTCTGTACCACGGGAATCGAAGCCGCATTTAATATATGCTCTCTTTTGCCTGCTTGCCCCAAGGTATACACCGGCGGATGCTCTAGCAACCAAATTTCATCGGGGCTCTGGGCTGTGCGGGCATTAGTGTAATCCTGCATGGCTTGCCATACCGTAGAAAACTCCGGCAAGCCAGCAATGTGACGAACAGAAAGCGGTATCATCCCAGTCGTTTAGAGCACAATGGAAACCAGTGGATGCCCATGCAATGCTTTATACAAGTTATCAAGCTGTTCGCGCGAAGTAGCCCAAACACGAAACGTGAGCCCTACATAGTTTCCTTTGCCACTCGGGCGCATTTCTACTGTAGCAGGATCAAATTTTGGATCATGCGCGAGCACCACCTCGGTTAAGGTTTGTACGAATTCGGGCACCGCTTTGCCCATGACCTTAATAGGAAAATGGCAAGGGTATTCAATTAGGGAGTCTTCGGGTTTGATTTCCATTGTTTTATCCTTCGTGCTTAGCCAGCACCTCATCATAGCCGGCGCGTAATGCTTGGTATACAGGACCAGGCTGCCCTGTCCCCACCGGTTTGCCATTGTATTGCACAATGGGCAGCACCTCTTTGGTTGCCGAGCTCAGCATAAGCTCATCGGCTGTGTCTACTTCGGCTTGTGCGATAGGGCGCGCTTCAAAGGGAATCCCCGCCTTGGCGGCTAAGTCCTCGAGCAAGCGGTAACGTACCCCCTCAAGAATTAAATGATTACGTGGGGGAGCCAATAAAACACCGTCTTTTACTACCCAAATATTGGTCGATGAGCCTTCGGTCATAAAGCCATCTCGAAACTGTATGACCTCGTCTACGCCTGCTTCTACCGCCTGCTGACGTGCCAGCACATTTCCCAACAAGGAGATCGACTTGATATGACACATCAACCAGCGCAGATCTTGAACGCCAATCGCACTCAAGCCCTTTTCTCGTGCTACGGTAGGCCGCTCGAACGGGGTGACCATACAGAAAATGGTTGGTGTACTTTGTGCAGGGAAAGCATGATCACGCTTTGCTGGCCCGCGGGTAACATGTAAATACACCATGCAATCCTGCCCACGCCCCACACGCGCCAACATATCCATCACCAGCTTTTCCCAGTCTTGGCGGGTATAGTCCACCTTAAGATCGATCAGCTTTAAGCTGCGCTCCAATCGACCCAAGTGTTCATCAATACGAAAGGGTTTACCTTTATACGCCGGCACCACATCGTAAATACCATCACCGAAAATAAAGCCGCGATCCAACACCGAGACTTTAGCATCGGCTAAGCGCATATAGTCGCCATTCAAAAAGACAATGGTGTCTGGATCTACGTTTGGAATCATGAAAAACCTCGCCAACAAGAAAAGGGGAATTAGTTAAACCACATACGGACTTTGTCTATCGTACGCCCAACAAAGCCGGCTTGGGGCACAGCGTTCAACGCCTGCAATGGCTCATTCGCAATAATATGATCATCTAGGCTAAATGCGACGGTGCCTACTTGCTGATCCTGCGCCACGGGTGCGATCAACGGCTGGGTATAATGCGCCACGGGTTTAATGTCATTACTACGGCCACGTGGAACCGTAACCCATACAGAGCGCTTCAAACCCAAGCCAACTGTATCGGTTTCACCTTCCCAAATGCGTGCGGTCACAATTGGCTGATTCGGCTGATAGAGCTCTACGGTTTCAAAATTTTGATAGCTCCAGTTTAAAAGCCGTAAGCTGTCTTCGGTACGAGCGGCATCATTAGCTGTCCCTGTTACCACGGTAATAATGCGGCGCCCATCACGTAGCGCTGTTGTAATCAGCCCATAGCCAGCTGATTTCGTGTGCCCGGTTTTTAAACCATCTACTGTATTGTCCAACCAAAGTAATCGGTTGCGATTCGGCTGGTTGATTTTGTTATATAGAAATTCTTTTTGGCTGTAATAGTGTAAGTACTGGGGGAAATCTTTAACCAGGTTTTTTGCCAGAATTGCCAAGTCTCGCACAGTGGTAAGATGATCTGGGTGTGGCAAACCACTGCTGTTTTCAAAATGCGTGTTGGTTAAGCCTTGGCGTTTGCCTTCTTCGTTCATGAGCGCGGCAAAAGCTTCTTCGCTACCAGAAATGGCTTCTGCCAAGGCTACGGTGGCATCATTACCAGATTGTACAATCACCCCCTGTAATAACTCGTGGACAGTTACTTTGGAGTTGGGGTTTAAAAACATACGCGAACCTTCGGTGCGCCATGCTTTTTCGGATACCAAGATCTCTTGATCTAATGTCAAACGCCCAGATTCTAGGGCATCAAACACCAAATATGCCGTCATCAGCTTTGTTAAAGAAGCGGGCTCAATGCGCTCATCGGCATTATGTGTTGCAATGATTTGATCACTGTTTACATCTAAGCTAAGCCAGGCTTTAGCCCCCAAAGTGGGAGCAGGAATAGTAGAGAGCTCACTTAAAAACACAGGCTCCGTCACACTCGCGCCAGAGTCTTGTGCAAACAAAGCCAGCGGAGCAAAGCTCAACGCTAGGGCCGCGACATAGCGGCGTAAAGAAGCACGACCTAATTTGAACATAGTCATTTTTATCGAAGTAAAGCTATAAAAGGGATGCTTATCATTATAGGCATGCCACAACGGTCTGCACCCATTCTCACGCAGAGTAAAGGCGATAAACTGAAACAAAATGCAACTAAGTGTTTCTAAGCAAGCCTAACTGCCACTGGGCGGATACGAGTTCTCGCAATAAGATGAGCTTGCCATGGAAAAAATGCCCCGCTTCGGGAATCACATGAACGGCTAAATCATGGGCTTGAGCAAAGCTCATGCTTTCTGACAACGGCACCACTTCATCTTGTTCCCCATGCACCAAATAAGTATGTGTGGGAATAGTTAGCGACTCTAAAAACCGAAAGCGCTCCACCGCACACCCTGCTAAAACTAAAGCTTGAGGCAAGCGTTGCTGCTGTTGCGCCAATAAACTATAAAGCTGAGCGGCGACCGAGGTACCAAAAGAAAACCCACCTAGCACAAAATGCCCTTGTGCTAGGGATTCAAACTGACTTTGGAACTGCTCTACCACGGCGAGCATATCCCAGGTTTCCCCTTGCCCTTGATCGAACTGCCCATCACTTTTCCCCACCCCACGAAAATCAGTTCGCACAGCGACTAGACCAAGTTGTGTAGCAGCACGGCTCATAGTAGTCACCACCTTATTATTACGGGCACCACCATGCAAAGGATGTGGGTGTAAAATAAGCGCCCAACCAGAGGGGGTGGGAGAGCTGGGCCAGTCGAGCGCACAATCAATGCTACCCGCCTGCCCTTGAAATTGAATGGTTTGCATACGTTCCATGTCTAAAA
>JAAYRP010000072.1 GCA_012518715.1 Alcaligenaceae bacterium
ACCAAAGCATTGTGGTCTTGCATGCCTGCTGTCATAACCCCACAGGCATTGACCCCACTGCTGAGCAATGGCAAGTGCTCGCCGAACTATTAGTTGCCAAGCAGCATATTCCTTTTATGGATATTGCTTATCAGGGCTTTGGCACCGGTCTAGCCGAGGACGCAGCCGCCGTACGTTTGCTCGCCGAACAAGGCATCCCCATGTTAGTAAGCTCCTCGTTTTCCAAATCATTTGCTTTATATGGTGAACGTGTCGGTGCCTTAACTGTTATTACCACAGACGCCGCGCAAAGCCCACGCGTATTAAGCCAGCTTAAGCGCCTAGCACGCACGAACTACTCAAATCCTCCTACTCACGGTGCTAAAATCGTCAGCACCGTTTTTG
The DNA here is from genome assembly GCA_012518715.1 of Alcaligenaceae bacterium. Taxonomy (GTDB): domain Bacteria; phylum Pseudomonadota; class Gammaproteobacteria; order Burkholderiales; family Burkholderiaceae_B; genus Paenalcaligenes; species Paenalcaligenes hermetiae. The sequence continues at coordinate 385 of JAAYRP010000072.1, forward strand.
GGCAGCCTGAACGCTTCCAGCAATGGACACAAGAGCTACAACACATGCGAGAGCGCATTCAGTCCATGCGCCAGCAGCTTGTTGTTAAACTCAAAGAACACGGCGTTGTACAAAATATGGACTTTATTTTGCAGCAAAAAGGCATGTTCTCTTATTCCGGGCTTAGCCAAGAACAAGTCCACACCTTACGCGACGAAGACGCGATCTATATTTTAGACACCGGCCGTATTTGTATAGCGGCGCTCAATGCACATAATATAGACACTGTCGCCGCAGCTATTGCACGAGTTTTACGTTAAGTATAGAAAAATCGCCGGCTACGCCGGCTTTTTCTTGCTTTTTCTAAGTATTTAGTTAACAATTAAACTGTATAAAATATCAGTTTAATGGTCACGCTGTGAAACTAACCGCTCGTCAACAACAGATCTTCAATCTTATTCGCTCTGAAATCCAACGCACAGGGTTTCCGCCAACGCGTGCCGAAATCGCCCAAACCTTTGGCTTTAAATCCGTCAATGCCGCAGAGGACCACCTTAAAGCCTTGGCGCGCAAGGGTGCGATTGAGCTGATCTCGGGTACCTCTCGCGGTATTCGTCTCTTAATTGATCCGCCCGCCTCGCCTTCCAGCTCCTCTATTTTGCCTATTATTGGGCGTGTAGCAGCCGGTAACCCTATTCTTGCCGCCGAGCACATCGAACGCGAAGTCGGTGTAGAGCCTGCTCTCTTTAGCCAAGCCCCAGACTATTTATTACGCGTACGTGGTTTAAGCATGCGCGATGCCGGCATTTTAGATGGTGATTTACTCGCCGTTAAAAAAGCCACTGACGCCCGCAATGGTCAAATTGTAGTAGCACGCCTAGGCGACGAAGTCACTGTCAAACGTTTGCAGCGCACAGCTAACGGCTTAAGTTTACTACCTGAAAACCCCGACTACGAGCCTATTATTGTTCGAGCCTCCGATGATTTTTCCCTAGAGGGCATCGCAGTTGGTCTCATCCGCGACCAAAGCTTTAACTAAATAATCAAATAAAACAAAACCCTCATGCTACCAATAGAGCATGAGGGTTTTTTTACGCCTTGGGCCTATACAAAGCTTAGTGCTTCGTTAATCCCCCAGCTGTCTCTGTGCTGCTTTTCGCCGCTACGGCCTCTGCAGTAATGCGTGCGAGCTCCTCATCCGATAAAGGCGTTGGCATTTTTTCTAATGCGACCTCTAGCACTCGATCAATCCAGCGTACTGGGATAATTTCGAGCGTATTTTTCACATTGTCAGGAATCTCAGCCAAATCCTTTACGTTTTGCTCAGGAATCATGACAGTTTTAATCCCACCACGTTGGGCTGCTAGTAGTTTCTCTTTCAAACCACCGATTTCAAGCACTTCCCCGCGTAAAGTGATCTCTCCTGTCATCGCTACATCAGCACGAATAGGAATACCGGTTAACGATGACACAATCGCTGTGGTAATCGCAATCCCTGCCGAAGGCCCGTCTTTAGGGGTAGCCCCATCAGGGAAGTGGACGTGCAAATCACGCTTTTCGAAAATCGGACTTGCAATCCCCCACTGCTGGGCCCGTGAACGTACTACCGTACGTGCGGCTTCTACCGATTCCTTCATGACATCGCCAATAGAGCCTGTGCGTTGAATATTACCTTTACCGGGCATATCTGCAACTTCGATAGTGAGTAAATCCCCACCTACCTCTGTCCACGCCAACCCAGTTACCTGGCCCACCTTGTTTTCGGTCTCCGCTACACCAAAATCGTAGCGGCGTACCCCAAGGTAGTCATTCAGATTTTCACTGGTGATCACTAGCGCTTCAGCTTTGCTGCCTTTAGGTAGCAAGAGGAATTTATGCACGGCCTTACGGCAAATTTTACTGATCTCTCGCTCTAAAGAACGCACCCCGGCTTCGCGGGTGTAGTAACGGACAATATCCCGCACCGCGTCCTCGGTGATCTCTAGCTCGTTGTCTTTGACCCCATTGTTTTTCATTAACTTTGGAATCAAGTGCTGAAAAGCGATGTTTACCTTTTCGTCCTCGGTATAACCGGATAAACGAATCACTTCCATACGGTCTAATAGAGCCGGGGGAATATTTAAGGTGTTGCTGGTTGCAACAAACATCACATCCGATAAATCAAAATCCACTTCAAGATAATGGTCTTGGAAGGTGTGATTTTGCTCAGGGTCTAGAACCTCGAGTAATGCAGAGGCAGGATCCCCACGGAAATCCGCTCCCATCTTGTCGATCTCATCCAACAAGAACAAGGGGTTACGCACACCAACCTTGCCCATATTTTGCAAGATCTTACCAGGCATAGAGCCAATATAGGTACGGCGGTGCCCACGTATTTCGGCCTCATCACGTACACCACCTAAGGCCATACGCACGTATTTACGATTTGTCGCCTTAGCAATGGACTGCCCTAATGAGGTTTTACCCACCCCAGGTGGCCCAACCAAACATAAGATAGGGGCTTTCAGCTTAGAGACGCGCTGCTGTACTGCCAAGTATTCAATAATGCGCTCTTTGACTTTCTCCAAACCATAATGATCGGCATCCAGTACTTTTTGCGCATTTTCTAGGGAATTATTAATGCGGCTGCGTTTGCGCCATGGCAACCCCACCAAGGTGTCCAAATAGTTGCGCACCACGGTGGCTTCGGCCGACATGGGCGACATCATCTTTAACTTCTTTAGCTCTGCTTCTGCTTTTTTCTGAGCATCTTTAGGCAGCTTCGCTTCCTCGATACGCTGCTCAAGCTCTTCGATCTCTGCACCGTCCTCGCCTTCGCCCAATTCTTTTTGAATTGCCTTCACTTGCTCATTCAAATAGTAATCGCGCTGGCTCTTTTCCATTTGTTTTTTCACACGGCCACGGATCCGCTTTTCGACTTGCAAAATATCGATTTCGGTTTCTAGCTGTGTTAGTAATGCTTCAAGACGGTCCACCACCGCTACCGACTCAAGCATGGACTGTTTTTGCTCAAGTTTTAGCGGAAGATGTGCGGCAACGGTATCGGCCAATCGACCAGCTTCGTCAATTGCACTTAAAGAAGTCAGAATTTCCTGCGGGATTTTTTTATTGAGTTTAACGTACTGCTCGAACTGAGCTACCACAGCACGACGCAAAGCCTCGGCTTCGGCGAGTTCATCGGTAGTGCTTTCTACAGCTACCGCAAAGCCGCTAAAGTGGGTTTCGTTATCTACAACCTGTTCAATTTTGGCGCGCTCAACCCCCTCGACAAGGACTTTAACTGTACCATCGGGGAGCTTAAGCATTTGTAGAATCGTTGCCGCACAGCCGATTTCATACATATCGTCGGCGGTGGGCTCGTCTTTGCTAGCCGTTTTTTGCGCCACCAACAAAATGGTGTTGCCTGACTCCATCGCTAGTTCTAATGCTTTAATGGAGCGTGGACGTCCAACAAATAAAGGAATCACCATATGCGGAAACACCACAACATCGCGCAATGGCAACAGTGGCAATTCCTTGGATTCCATAGTTAAAATCTGGCTTGCAGACATAGTAATTTCCTTTTAATTACCTACAGACCACAAGGGGAAGCAAGATAGCTTCCCCTGTGGTTCTAGCTTCTGACTTACAGATTGTGGCAAATCGGATAATTTCAAGTATCAAAAGGTACCGAATGATGCGTATCCAGTCAGACTACGCCACCGCATTTTGATCGGATGCGGTTTGGCCTGAGGTTTGATAGACCAAAACGGGCTTGTCTTTGCCCTCTACGGCGTCTTTAGTCAAGATGACCTTGCTCACATTTTGTAAAGACGGTAGGTCATACATGGTGTCTAATAGTGATTTTTCAACAATGGAGCGCAAACCACGTGCGCCCGTGCGACGTTTAATCGCTGCTTGCGCTATGCTTTGTAGTGCGGCGTCCTCGACCTCTAGCTCCACGCCTTCGATTTCGAAAAGCTTTTGGAATTGTTTAATTAAGGCGTTACGAGGCTCCGTCAAAATACGAATCAACGCTTCCTCATCCAGCTCTTGTAAGGTAGTGACAACAGGCAAGCGCCCGACCAGCTCTGGAATCAAGCCAAATTTAATCAAATCCTCGGGCTCGACCTCGGCGAAAAGCTCTCCCACCCCACGCTCGCTTTTTACACTGACTTTTGCACCAAAGCCAATGCCGGATTTTTCCGTGCGATTTTGAATCACTTTTTCCAGACCATCAAACGCACCGCCGACAATAAATAAGATATTGGTGGTATCGACTTGAATAAAATCTTGGTTAGGGTGTTTACGCCCCCCTTGTGGCGGTACCGAAGCCACTGTGCCTTCGATAATTTTTAATAAAGCTTGTTGTACGCCTTCCCCAGAGACATCACGGGTAATAGAAGGGTTATCAGCTTTACGAGAAATTTTATCAATTTCGTCAATGTAAATAATGGCACGTTGTGCTTTTTCTACATCGTAATCACATGATTGCAAGAGCTTTTGGACGATATTTTCCACGTCCTCGCCCACATAACCGGCTTCGGTTAGGGTGGTAGCATCTGCCATCACGAATGGTACTTTTAGCATACGCGCTAAGGTTTGAGCTAACAGTGTTTTGCCTGAACCCGTGGGCCCAATCAGCAAAATATTACTTTTGGATAGCTCCACATCATCAGCGGCACTTGTATGCTGAATACGTTTATAGTGGTTATAAACCGCCACAGCCAGATTACGTTTTGGTTGATCTTGACCAATAACATAATCATCTAGGAAATGTTTGATTTCTTGTGGCGTGGGTAACTGCGTACCGAGTAATTCTGCCGTGCTCTGCTCTTGTTTGTCCTCTAGGATCATCTCATTGCAGAGGCTAATGCACTCATTACAAATGTAGACTTCGCCAGGACCTGAAATAAGCTTTGCTACTTCGCTTTGTGTTTTATTACAAAAAGAGCAGTGTAGGGCTTTATCGTCGGCCGAATGTTTGTCGGACATAAGAATATACAGTCAAAAAGTGCGGAAAACCGCAAATGGCATGGGCATAGCGGCGCTACTTATCGCGCCGCTGCTAATTAATTATCGTCAGAACGATGTGTTAGTACCTGATCTATCAGACCATAGCTAACCGCCTCTTGGGCATCCATGAAACGGTCTCGCTCTGTGTCTAAGGCAATCTGCTCTATGCTTTGACCCGTATTGTCGGCCAAAATTGCATTCAGGCGCTCACGCAAGCTTAGAATTTCCTTGGCTTGAATCTGGATATCCGTCGCTTGCCCTTGGGCTCCCCCCGATGGCTGATGAATCATAATACGCGAGTTAGGTAGAGCAAAGCGCTTTTCTTTTTTACCAGCGGCTAAAAGAAAGGCCCCCATGCTAGCTGCCATGCCCGTGCACAATGTCGACACATCGGGTTTCACAAACTGCATCGTATCGTAGATAGCCATACCCGCATACACCGACCCACCAGGCGAGTTGATATATAACGAAATATCTTTATCTGGGTTTTCCGACTCTAGGAACAACAACTGCGCCACAATTAAGTTTGCGGAGTGGTCATTAACCGGCCCAACCAAAAAGATAATGCGTTCACGCAATAAGCGTGAGTAAATATCATAAGAACGCTCTCCGCGGCCAGACTGCTCCACCACAATAGGCACATAGCCCAACCCCGTAGGGGTAACGGACTGTCCACCATACATGGAAGCATAGAAGTCGATAAAACGAGACGACATTAGTTATTTCCCATTAGTTGCTCAAACGCGACGTCTTCATCGGTAACTTTAGCTTGGGATACAACATGTTCGACCACGTTGTCTTCCAATACGATCGCTTCGATTTCAGCACGACGTTGGGCGTCTGATAAGTAGTAGCTGATCACCTGCTCAGGCTGCTCGTAGTTTTGAGCAAATTCCTCGATGCGAGCACGTACTTGCTCGGGCGTCGCTTTTAAATCGGCTTGCTGTACGAGCTCGGAAAGCAACAGACCCAAACGTACACGACGCTCGGCTTCGTCTTTGAAGATTTCCTCGGGAATAGGCATGGAGTCAGCATTAGGCAAACCACGTTGCTGAAGCTCCTGACGTGCCATCGCCACACGATTCTGAACTTCGTTATCTACCAGCGCTTTAGGAATATCAAACTCAGAAGCTTTTAATAAAGCATCCATCACGCTGGCTTTGGTGCGAGCTTGAACACGAGCTTTTGCCTCACGTTCAATGTTAGCACGTACGTCTGCCAACAAGGCATCGATATCGCCTTCGGCTTGCCCTAGCTGCTTAGCAAACTCATCGTTTAGCTCAGGCAAAATAGGCTCAGCGACCTCGGTGATTTTAATTGTGAACTCGGCTGTTTTGCCAGCGACCTCGGTGCCAGCATAGTCTTCGGGGAAAGTTAAGGGGAAGGTTTTTTCTTCACCTGCTTTCATACCCTTAGCGGCTTCCTCGAATTCGGGCAACATACGTCCCTGACCTAAAACAAAAGAGAAGGCTTCAGCCGAACCGCCTTCAAAGGCCTCACCATCAATCTTACCAGTGAAGTCAAGTGTGACGCGATCATCGTCTTGAGCCGCACGATCTTCACGTGCTTCGTAGTTAGCACGCTGCTTACGTAAAATATCGATAGTACGATCGACTTCCGCATCGCCAACATTGACGTTGCTACGAGTGACCTCTAGCTCTGCTAGGTTAGGCAAAGTGATTTCAGGATAGACCTCGAAGGTGGCTGTGAAAGCCATGGTGCCCTCGGCGGCGTCCTCTTTGGGTTCAATCGATGGTACACCCGCTACACGCAATCCGCTTTTTTCAATGGCTTCATCGAGCGCTTTGCCCAATTCATTGTTGATGGCTTCGTAACGAATGCTAGGACCGTGGCTGCGCTCTACAATAGATAGAGGGGCTTTTCCGGGGCGAAAACCCTGGATCTTGGCGGTACGCGCCACACGTTTAAGTTGCGCTTGGACTTCTTTTTCGACATCGGCCGTGGATACGACGACATCGATTCGGCGCTCCAAACCGGACAGAATTTCAACCTCGGGCTGCATTAGAGACCTATATAAATAAGTGGTTTAACAAAAAACACATATTTTACCGGAAATCCATTCAAAACATAACCGCCAAAGCCAGCAAGCTAAGCCAAATGGGGGTAAATATGCATAAAAAACAAGACTAAGACGCTATTTATACCACTCATTGTGCCATTTTGGGGATTTTTCCGCTGTTAAACCGCGCTTTTAACAAGGCTTTGATCTTGAACCAAGCACGCTCAGCCCCTTTTCCACTCTTTTTAAAAAAAGGCTGGACAAACAAAAAAGACCGGGCTATAGTTACGTCTTTGGTTATTTTCAAGCACAGGCAAAATACCTACTACGCAAAAAACTTTACATTTTATTTTTTTTGCGTTACTATTTATTTTTATTTGCGAACGTGGCGGAATTGGTAGACGCACCAGATTTAGGTTCTGGCGCCGAGAGGTGTGAGAGTTCGAGTCTCTCCGTTCGCACCAAATACTGAAAGCCGTTGATTTTATGGGAATACAATCCTTTAAAATCAACGGCTTTTTTGTTATTACTGCCATTGCGCTATTGTACGCTTTTCTAGCATCTCACGAAATTGTTGTGTGCTTTTTGGCAGGAGCGCGCCCGTATCCCATTCCAAAATCACCCCATACTGACGCACCGCATCCAGTTGATCGATTTTCCCTTCCTGATACCAACGAGCTACCTCTGTTGGATCAGAGCGCATCCACGCCACTCGCTGCGCTCGAATCTGCTCGCGTAACTGCTCGGTAGCGGGCATGTCTAATTCATAAGCACAAATCTCTGGATCTATCGCATGAATCACTACCCCATAATCTTTAGCCGCGCGCTCTATGGACACATATTCATCAATTACGTCCTCTAAAACTAAAGATGGGTCACGCTCAAGCGGATCACCAAAACCGCCCCCACCTGCTGTAGGTCGGCTAAATATATCCCCTGATTCAATGGGCATATCAGAGAAAACAGAACCTAACCACTCAGGCTTACCCGTCTTAGCGCGAGTCAATGTTAATCCATGCGGCATCGACGGCAATCCACCGTTTATCCCCCATACGACAGCGCGCTCTCGATCACAAATATATGAAATCACCGGGTCTTGTGCATCGCGCATTATTGAGGTTTTCACAACACCTAGCCCGCCTCGCCATTTTCCAGGCCCAGCCGAGTCAGTCTGTATTTGAAATGCGGTGGTTAAAATGGGGTTGGCACGCTCCTGGCCTTCGACCGGCTGCGACATTAAACCCACTCCAAAAGAAGCCGTAGTGACATTTGCCCCGTCTTTACCATTACGCCCGCCCCAACCCCCTGGCAACCAATCATAAAACATAAAAATGGGTTTTTCTTTATGGCGTAAGTCACGCCCACCCGTTAATAGGTATTCCAAATTAAAAGCACAAGCCGTAGCTCGTTCTGGCATGATCTGCGACCAAATTTCATAAATCGCGTTCATGATTTTTTCAAAAGGCATTAAAAACCCTGTGACGGCGACAGGCCAACGCGCATCGACAATACTATTTTCAGGCGCTATCACTTCAAACACGCGATAAAAGCCGCTATTTAGGGGCAAGTCAGGGAAAAAGGTTTTCATCCCAGC
>JAAYRP010000014.1 GCA_012518715.1 Alcaligenaceae bacterium
TCTTCAAAGCGTAAGTGCCATGATAAGGCCTCCTCTAGGAGGTGAGGTGTATGACCGCCACGTTGGCAAGCGCGCTCAAAATAATCCTGAAGTGCGGCTTGGTAATCTGGGTGAACACAGTTTTGGATAACGAGCTCGGCCCGCTCGCGTGGGGCTAAACCACGTAAATCAGCCAAGCCCTGTTCGGTGACAAGAATATCCACATCGTGCTCGCAGTGATCTACATGCGACACCATGGGGACTACACGACTAATCGCTCCCCCTTTAGCCAGGGATTTGGTCACAAAAATAGATAGGTGAGCATTGCGTGCAAAGTCCCCTGAGCCACCAATCCCATTCATCATTTTGGTTCCGCTTACATGGGTGGAGTTGACATTGCCATAGAGATCAAACTCTAAGGCGGCATTGATAGCAATAATCCCCAAACGGCGTACGATTTCGGGGTGGTTGCTGATCTCTTGAGGACGCAGCACAATACGATCCCGATATTGATCAAGATGGCTGAAAAAATGCTGCATCATAGGAGCGGTTACGGTGATTGAGGATGCCGAAGCAAAGCGCAGCTGCCCAGATTCGAGTAAATGAAAAGCGCTGTCTTGTAAGACCTCGGAATACATGGTGAGATCTTTAAAATCAGACTCGACTAGCCCCTGAGTGACGGCGTTGGCGATGCTACCTATGCCGACCTGTAGCGGCAGAAGAGAGTGATCTAAACGCCCTTCAGCGACTTCGTTTTCTAAGAAGCGCACAATGTGTTTAGCAATAGCTTGCGTCTCGGAATCGGGAGGAGTTGCAGTAGAAGGGCTGTCTAGGGTATCGGTAAGTACAATAGCGACGATACGCTCGGGGTCAACTACAATAGCGTTTGTACCTAAGCGTTGATTCACGCTGGTTAATGGGATGGGGTCACGACCAGGGCGTTTTTTAGGTAAGTAAACATCATGAAAGCCCTCGAGTTCGGCGGGCATGGCGGTGTTGAGTTCAACAATCACCTGTTTGGCTTGAGCAACAAAACTGGCTGAGTTACCGACAGAAGTGCTTGGCACTATGTGGCCGTCTTCGGTGATCGCAACGGCTTCAATTACAGCTACATCAATGGGCTTACCGGGCTCTGCACGTAAGTGCTCGGCGAGCTCGGATAAATGTTGGTCATAGAACAGCACTTTGCCTTGATTAATCGCACGCCGCATGGTGGCATCGACCTGAAAGGGTGAGCGGCGAGCTAACACATTGGATTCTGCCATTAAGCCATCGCTGTTATTACCCAAGGAAGCACCGGTAAAAAGCGTTAGATTTAATGGGCCTTGTGTTGCCGCTTTGGCGGCCAGAGCGATAGGAATGGCTTTGCTGTCTCCGGCGCGGGTAAAACCACTCATACCGATTGTCATGCCTGCTTGGATAAATTGCACTGCTTGCTCAGCTGGCATGACTTTATTGTGCAAGCTCGATAAACGAATACGTTGCTGCCACATAGATTGCTCCTATCATATGTTGTTTTTGTACTATGAGTTCAGCATAGCATTACAAATATGACTAAAATCTTTGTATATCATTCCTTTTGTCTATGCCATGTTAAATGTGATTGCGTTGCGCTATTTTGTAGAAACGGTGCGCTTAAGTAGTTTTACCGCAGCTGCACAATCGCTAGGGGTTAGCCAGTCGACAGTCAGTAAAATGATAAAAAACCTCGAGGATCAGATGGGAGAGCAGCTTATTATTCGTAATGGAAAACCCTTATTGCTAAGCGATACTGGTCGAGTCCTTTATGAAAAAGGGGCAACGGTCATTGACGCGCTTTTGCATTTGGAAAAAGAGGTTCACGAGATTCAAGCATTGCGTAAAGGGCGCGTCCATATCGGTATTCCCCCTATGATCAATCTGTTATTTACCGATGTGATGAAGCATTTTAGAGAGCAGTATCCTAACATTGCGTTACATATTCAAGAGCAGCCTGGGCCGGCGATTGAGCAGCTCGTAGCCAAAGATGAGCTGGATTTAGGCTTTAGCATCGCACCGATTGATCAGTACTTACCGGTGGTTGGACAGGCGGTGGCAAGTTACCCCGTTTATGCAATTTTCACACCCGAATTGTTGCCACGCAGCAAAAGTGGTTTGAGCCTAACACAAGTCGTTAAAAAACCGCTTTTATTATTGAACGATGATTTTGGTTTGACGCGTTTATTGCGACAGCGTTTTGCAAAAGAGCAACTACAGCCACGGATTTATGCGCAAAGTAGCCAGTGGGATTGGTTAATTTCGATGGCGCAAGCCGGGCTGGGGGTGGCAATATTACCAGAACCCTTCTGTCAGCGTTTGCCTGAAACGTTAACGTATCGCTTGATTGAAGAGTCGGAGCCATTATTTTGGCAGGTGGTGTTGTTATGGAACGGGCGTTATTTATCTCAAGCGGCACGGGCGTGGTTGGAGTGTTGTCAGGATTTGCTTGGGGGCTCGTGGTTAGAAGCAGAGGAAGGCGGCTATAAATAAGTACGCCGCTCATATATAAAAATACCCCAAGCGAGTATCCCGGCTTGGGGTAGGGGGAATGGATAGATAGAGCGATCAGTCGTTATCAGCGCCACGATAACGCTTATAAGGCAGAATATTCCATGTGCGCTCTTGCAACCCCTCGGGACATAAGGAGGGGGGGATTTCCTCGAGTAGTTTTTTGGCCACAGCAAGCTCGCGCTCGACTTCGGCGCGGTCTTGGTACATGAACTCGTCTGAGGCGGATTCAGGAGCTTGTTTCAGCTTTTCTTCTAGGTCGCTAATGATACGCTCTTGTTGAGCGCGCATGGCCTGACGCGCGTCTTCCTGCCAAGTGGGTTGTAGATTACGGTTATGGTCGAGAAGCGCATTGTATTCGCTATAAACATCCGCATAGATGTCTGTTGCATGGTTACGCGCATCTAAGGTAGCGGCTTCTAGGTCGCGCACGTTAAGGGTAGATGGATCCAGCGGTTGCGGACGTTTTGTACCACCTAAGCGCGTGTAGTTAACGTAGAAGGGGTACATGCTTTGGATGACTTTGGCGACAGGTAATGTGCCCTCAGCATTTTCATCCACGCCTTTAGGTTGTACCCCTTGGATACCGGCTAATGCGGACTCTGGGCGTACGACCTCTTTGGGGGGGATAATGCCATGACGCAGCATTTCGCGTATGCCTGTGCCAGAGATATTTAAGCGGTAGCGTTCGTCATGCGAGCAGGTCTGGGTGGTGGCATGCGAAGCGCAACGAGCACAGTAGAACACCTCGTGAAAGAGACGGACATCGATACCGAGTTCTTCGGGGGTAAACTGGTCAAAAATACTATGGCTGGCGTATTTATCGTAATAACTACCGATACCAGCGTGGTCTCGCCCGATGAGAGCATGAGTACACCCATAGTTTTTCATGATGAGGGCATGCAGTACGGTTTCGCGCGGGCCCGCAAAAATATAGGTAACACGTAAGGGCGATAAAATGGAGCGGTTTTTGGGGTAATACGTATCGAGCACGTTCCGATAAGCGAGCATGCGGTATTCGTGGCGTACGTATTCGCGCTTAGCCATTTCGACAAGGGGCTGTAAAAATAAGCCGTCTACTTCTTCGAGGGCATTACGGTGAATATATTCGTGACCGCGGTGTAAAGGGTTCGCCCCCGTAATAAAACCAGCAACCGAGTTGAATTTTAATTCCTCGTAAAACAAATGCCAGGTGTCTTTGGGCTCGCGGCGTAGTTTTTCAAAAGGCCCCCAATCCACGCGGTTAAGTAAATGTAAGGTACCGCCTAAAGACGTATCCCCCATGCGGCGATAGATGGAGTCGACGCCAGGGTGGTTGCGATCGGTGGTGCCAAATAGGTTTTGCGCCCGATGTGCCTTGTCATAGGCAAAAATATCTTCAATATCTAAGATGGCAACAGGTTCATTATTAGCATCCGTAAGGGCAACCTGATCCCCAATTTTTAAGGACTTGATCGTTTCTGCGTTCTTGTTCCCAATGGGGGCGAAGCTAAGCGGTACGGGCCAAATGGTCCCATTACTGAGGCGCCCGTCTTTGAGTACCGATAAATAATCGGCCTCGCTCATAAAGCCTTTGTTAGGCGAAAGCACCCCAGTGGTGATCATTTCGATGGTGATGATGGCCTCGAGGTCCACGCGAATCGAGGGCAACTGGCGAGCGCGTTCGATTTCAGCTTGGCGTAGGTGTTCAGGTACGACCTGATTGACCAATGTGCCCCCATGGGGTTGTTGGGGGTATTGATCGAAACGTAATTGTGTTGACTCCATAGATCCTCCGTATTTTTTGGTCGTGATGTCTAAGCGTTTTTAATAGTAGCGACCGTTGCTTATTGATCTTAATATAACTAGAAAAAGCCCCTAAAGTCATTAGGCTATACCAAAGTAGGAGATATGTATGTTGCCCGCTTGGGTCATTCTTGCCTCTTTTCTCTATGCTGCTATTTTGTTTGCGATTGCATGGGTGGGGGATCGGCACCCTTTATATACTCAGCGTCCTTGGCTGCGCCCTACGGTTTATAGCTTAGCGTTAGCGGTCTATTGTTCATCGTGGACCTTTTATGGGGCGGTTGGTTCCGCAGTCCGCTATGGCTGGGGCTATTTGCCTATTTACCTAGGCCCCTTTTTGATGTTGATGTTTGGGTGGCGCTTAATTGAGCGGCTCGCTTTAGTGGCGCAGTCCCAAAATACGGTATCGATAGCTGACTTTATGGCTAGCCGTTATGGGCGATCGCAGCGTCTGGCAGGCTTAGTGGCATTAATTGCTGTGATTGCTGGTGTGCCCTATTTGGCTTTGCAGTATAAAGCGGTGACCTTGAGCTTAACGGTGTTAACAGGGAAAGAAATTCAAGCGACTATTTTTGGTGACCCCGCCTTATATGTGGCGATCATCATGGCGCTGTTTTCTATCCTGTTTGGAACACGGCAGGTAGATGCTACGGAGCATCGGCCAGGGTTGATGTTAGCCGTAGCATTTGAGTCGCTAGTTAAGCTGATTGCATTGATTGCGGTTGGTTTTTTTGCTTTGATTTGGGCTAATAAAAATCAGCTCGATGTGTATGGGGCGGTACAAACTTTGGTTGAACAAGCCTCACCAGTTGGGTTTTTAGGACAAACGCTATTGGCTTTTGCGGCCATTATTTGTTTGCCCCGCCAGTTTCATGTTGCGATCGTGGAATGTGGGGATGTGGTGGATGTGCGCCGTGCTCGATGGTTATTTGGTTTTTATTTGGTGATTGTTAGCCTAATGGTGTTACCCATTGCGGCGGTAGGGGTACATTTATTTGGTGATAAGGCCAGTGTACCCGCAGACAGTTTTGTGTTGGCTTTGCCGCTATCGCAAAACCAAATGACTTTAGCGCTTGCTGCATATATTGGTGGCTTTTCTGCGGCAACGGGTATGGTGATTGTGACTAGTGTGGCCCTATCGACCATGGTCAGTAATGATTTAATCATGCCATTATTATTACGGCGTGGGTGGGCGCAGCAGCCACAAGGTGATATGTCCGCGACCGTATTGTGGATTCGACGTTTTGCTATTTTAGTGGTGGCTGCCGCCGCATATGGTTATTACTTTGGTAGTGGTAGTGACACAGCTTTGTCCGCTTACGGTTTAATGGCTTTTGCTGCGGTGGCGCAGTTTGCTCCTGGGCTTATTGGTGGGTTGTACTGGCAGGGGGCAAGTCGTCAAGGCGTAGAAGTTGGCTTGGTGCTGGGCTTTGCTGTGTGGATGTATACCTTGATGCTGCCGGCGTTAACAGAGTCGGGGTGGTTTGCTTCCGATTGGCTACAACATGGTTTATTCGGCATGTTGTGGCTAAAGCCGTATCAGTTGTTTGGTTTAACTGGGTGGGACCCTTTAACTCACGGCACCTTCTGGTCTTTATTATTTAATACTTCAGCGTTTCTGCTCGTGTCTTTGTATAAGCGTCCAGGGCTAGGAGACCGATTACGTGTTGAGCCGTTTTTGGATCCTTATGCGCAACGCCGTCGCTTGGCTGCTTCTGCTTGGAATGGTGAGATTTTTGTTCAAGACTTATTGGCGTTAGCGGGACGCTTAGTAGGAGAGAAAAAAGCACAATGGGATTTTGATAAAGAGGCCCAGCGACGTGGACAGGCGCTGCATCAAGATCTACGCGCTGATAGTGAGTGGATTCAATTTACCGAGTTGATGTTGGCGGCAGCGATTGGGGCGGCTTCTGCGCGTTTAGTATTAACGAGCGCATTACGTGGTACTGGCATGGAGATTACAGCAATTGTCTCGATCCTAGATGAGGCAGGGCAAGAGCTGCGTTTTAATCGCGATATTTTATTAGCGACGTTAGAAAACCTGGATCAGGGTGTGAGCGTTGTGGATGCGGATATGTGTTTAGTGGCTTGGAATCAACGCTATCAACAACTTTTTGATTATCCCGCTGGTATGTTGTATGTAGGGCGTCCGGTCGCTGATTTAATTCGCTTTAATGCCAAGCGGGGGAAAATTCAACATCGCGACGAGCAGGATATTGAGAAAGCGGTGAGCCGGCGTATTGCTTTTATGCGTGCGGGTACGTCTCATGTTTTTCAGCGTACATTAAATAATAAGCAGGTTATTGAGCTGCGCGGCCGCCCTTTGCCGGGTGGGGGCTATGTGACGAGCTATACGGACGTTACAGAATATAAACGGGTAGAACGAGAGCTTTTAGAAATTAATGAAAATCTAGAGCAGCGTGTTCAGGCGCGTACGCAAGAAGCGGAGTTGGCACAGCTGTCACGCACGCATTTTTTGACGGCCGTCAGTCATGATGTATTGCAGCCAATTAACGCGGCGCGCTTATTTGCTTCTGCTTTGTATGGGAGCAAAGACCCAACAGAAATGCAGCATTTAGCCGAGCGTGTCGATGCGTCTTTGCGTGCTGCCGAGGAGCTGTTAGATGGCTTGCTGGACATTTCCCAGTTGGATGCGGGGGCATTAAAGCCAGATATTACCGTTTTTGATGCGCAAGAGCTTTTGCAAGACTTGTTAGAGCAGTACGCGCCGCTTGCACAACGACGCCAATTACGACTACGCATGTATATGCGCCCCGTTTATGTACGTAGTGATCATCGCCTTTTACGACGCGTACTTCAGAATTTTATGGCGAATGCTTTGCGTTATACCCGGCAGGGGCGCATTATTCTTGCCGGTCGAGTCCGAGGCGATCAAGTCGAATTTCAAGTATGGGATAGCGGCCAAGGGATTCCACCACATCATCTTGAACAAATATATGCCGAGTTTCATCGTTATGAACAAAGTTTTGATTGGGGGGAGCGAGGTTTAGGGCTTGGCTTATCCATTTGTCAGCGTATCGCGGCTTTATTAGGGCATGCGTTGCGAGCCCAGTCTACGGTAGGTAAAGGCAGTATGTTTAGTATTCAAGTTCCTCTTGCTCAAAAACATGAACCGACCCCCGTGAGTGCTTTAGCTAAGCAAAACTTACAGCTTCCTTTAGCTGGTTTACGCGTGTTGTGCCTGGATAATGATGTGGAGATTTTAATGGGTATGCAGGCCCTATTGTCGCAATGGGGGGTAGAGGTCATCACGGCGATCACAATTGATGAGGCCTTAACCAAGATGGATTTGGATCCTCAGGTGCTTTTGGTGGATTTTCATTTGCATGATCGGCTAGATGGTTTGGATGCATTGGATGCTTTACGAGAAAATGCGCGTCATTTGCATGGCGCATTACTGACCGCGGATGGCAGTGATGAATTAAAACAACGCGCCCGCCAGCGTGGGTATTTGGTATTAACCAAACCAGTTAAGCCGGCCTCGTTGCGGTCTTTTTTGGCAGCCCATTATCGTAGTTAAAATTGCCCCGTATCCGTTTGGTTTTGCAATAAAAGCTGGTTGGCAATGAGAACAGCTTGGGTGCGGTTATTTACCCCTAGCTTGCGTAAAATAGCCGTCATATGGGTTTTGATCGTCGCCTCAGATACGCCTAGCTCATGGGCGATTTGCTTGTTAAGCTGACCAGTGCTGACCATTTGTAATACACGAAATTGTTGTGGTGTGAGCTCGCTGAGTAGCTGCGCGGCTTTTTTCTCATCAGGGCTAATGGGGGGCAATGCGAGGGCCTCTTCGGGTAGCCACGTATCCCCTAAAAGAATTTGTTGTAAGGCCACACTGAGTGTTTGGCTATCAGCAGACTTAGGAATAAATCCCATCGCACCATGATCAATGGCTCGGCGCATAGGCACCGGGTCTTCGTGAGCAGAGATAATCACAATAGGTAAAAGAGGATGTTGGGCGCGCAGGTGTACTAGTGCGCTATAGCCGGCGGCGCCTGGCATTGTTAGATCTAATAACAGTAAATCTGCGTTAGGGCGATCTTCGACAAGAGCATATAACGAACTAATGGTATTCGCTTCATAAATGGTCGCGCTAGGATAAAGTTTAGTAACGAGCCCACGCAGAGCCTCTCTAAATAAAGGATGATCATCCGCAATAAGTAGTTCGTTCATTGTTGTATATGTCATAAAGCACAAAGGGAGCCGCGGCTCCCTTTAGTAATAGTCAAAAAGACAGCTTAGTGAGCGCTTGCTTGGCTGGCTCCTAAACCGGTTTGACTACGTACGGTAAGTGCATCGAAAGCAACCTTTTCACGGGTAGCCTCTGGGCTTTTATCAAGGACAGAGAATAACCAGATTGCACCAAAAGCTAAAGGGATGGATAGAATACCCGGGTTGGGGAAAGGCGTAATTGGCTCAGCAAAACCAAAGACGTCTACCCACACCGTAGAGCTTAACATTACCCAAATCGTGGCCGTAATTAAACCGAGGAAACCACCAATTGCTGCACCGCGAGTCGTACAACCACGCCAAGAAATGGAGAGCACCAAGACGGGGAAGTTGGAGCTAGCGGCGATAGCAAAAGCCAAACCAACCATAAACGCGACGTTTTGGTTTTCGAACACAATGCCTAGAATAATAGACAAAATACCGAGCGCAACGGTAGAGATTCGTGAAATGCGCATTTGGTTGTGTTCGGTGGCCTCGCCTTTGGCAATGACGTTAGCGTAGAGGTCATGGGAAATCGCTGCAGCACCGGCTAGCGCCAAACCCGCTACAACGGCAACAATCGTAGCAAAGGTTACGGCCGCTAAAAACCCAAGCAGTAAGTCGCCCCCGACGGCGTTCGCTAAATGCACCGCCACCATATTCGTACCACCAATTAGACTTTTGATCATATCAAAATTGCCATCGGCGTCCGTGATGTAGTATTCGGGATGCTGTACTAGTAAGGCAATTGCCCCAAAACCAATAATAAAGGTCAGAATATAGAAATAACCAATAAAGCTGCTAGCCCAAATTACGGATTTACGTGCTTCTTTGGCATCTGCTACGGTAAAAAATCGCATTAAAATATGCGGTAATCCAGCCGTACCAAAGGCCAGCGCAATTCCTAAAGACAGAGCATTAAGCGGGTTGCCACTGACAGAAGAGCCAGGAGCTAAAATACCACGACCATCGGGGTGTACCGTGACGGCTTCGGCTAAGAGCTCATCCACATTAAAGCGGAAAGCCGCCAACACCAAAAAGGTCATAAGGGTAGCGCCAAACAGCATGAGTACAGCCTTGATGATTTGGACCCAAGTGGTTGCCGTCATCCCCCCAAAGGCCACGTAGATCATCATGAGAGACCCGACGATGACCACGGCGAGCTTATAGTCAATACCAAAGAGTAAAACAATAAGCTTACCAGCCCCTACCATTTGGGCGATCAGATAGAGAGCGATAATTAAAAGGGATGCGCTCGCAGCCAAAATACGCATGGGGGTTTGCTTTAGACGAAATGAGGTGACGTCGGCAAAATTATAGCGACCCAGGTTGCGTAGTCGTTCAGCAATTAAAAACATTACGGTTGGCCAGCCAAACATAAAGCCGATGGCATAGATCATACCGTCAAAGCCGCTAACATAGACCATACCTGCGATCCCTAAAAAGGAGGCAGCAGATAAGTAGTCACCCGCAATCGCTAAGCCATTTTGAAAACCCGTAATACCGCCCCCCGCCGTATAGAAATCAGAGGTGGTTTGAGTGCGTCTGGCAGCCCACCAGGTAATAACCATGGTGGCCGCAATAAACACCAAAAACATAATAATGGCGGAAGTATTACTTTTGTTTTCTGTTGCCGCATGGGCTAAGGATGAGGACCCAGCGAGCAAAATCAACGAAGAGAGCCATTTGTTCATTTTTGGATCTCCTGAATAATGTCTTTGAGTAGTGGGTCAAAGATCTTATTAGATAAATAGACGTACAAAGCAACTAAAAAACTGGCGCTGATTAACACTAGGGTTGCGGTAAATACGCCAATACTGATGGTCATGTTGCCAATAGGACGTCCAAATAGTTCAGGGTCAAAAGCTAACGTTAAAATAAAACCCGCATAAATGATGAGAGTGATCACAAAAAAAATCAGGCTAATACGGTTGCGTCGTTGTAATAGCTCTTGATATTTAGGATTTCGGATCACCTCTGCGACGAGATCGCGCGATGAACTCATGATTGTCTCCTTGATGTTTTTTTGCATCGTTAAGGGTTTATTGCATTAGGCAATAAGGTGGCGTATGTATACGCTCTGTGCCATCAATATACGTTTAGTATGGCTTTTCTAATACGCGACTTTGGTTGTAGATTTTTCAGATATTAAGGGGGTTTGGTAGTACACTGTAGACGAACGATGACACGCTAAGGAGTATTCACTATGCAGTCTGTGCAAACCGTAGAGGACTTTGCGTTATTAATTCGTAATCGGCGGCGGGCATTAGGGTTAAGCCAAGCGCAGTTAGCAGAAAAAGTCGGTGCAAGTCGACAGTGGCTTATTGATATTGAAAAAGGCAAGCCGCGGGCGGAGTTAGGAATGGTATTACAGGTGCTTGCTGAGCTTGATGTGCAGCTGCAGGTGAAAACGGCACGTGCTCGACGCCGTGAGACCATAGATAAGGATCAGGGCGAAGCACAGATTCAGGCTTTAGCACAGGCGTTTCAGTTTTTAGATAA
>JAAYRP010000073.1 GCA_012518715.1 Alcaligenaceae bacterium
ACCCACCACGCGACTCCATATGCCCCAAGGACTGTAGCCCAACCAGTGAACATGCTGTCCACGTGAGCATAGGCGATATTAAGCCAGGGAAAGCCCGTTAAAAAAGTACCGCGCACCCATTCTAATAGAGTCCACGCGCTGGCCCAAATGGCAGCGGCAGCAAGTTGTTGTTGCCAAGCACCGCGCGCATTAGGAATAAAAAAGCGAGCTAAGGCAATAGCCACCACATAATAAAGCGCCATTAGTCCCGCAAACAACACCACAGCAACGGCAGCAAGCAAAAATGGCATGCCGCCATACTGGTGCATGCTGATATGTAGCCAGTAGATGCCTACCCCAAAATTCGCTAATCCAAACCCAAAAGCCCCCCATACAAACTGGCTCGCTCGAGCGGCTTTAAAGCTGTAAAAAGCCAAGCAAGCCAAAGTGATGAGCTGCACAAAGGGCAAAAAGTGCAGGGGGAGCGGATCGGGAGCAAAGCTAATTGCATGTAGAGCCCCAATCCCAAATAAGGGTAGAAAATAGGAAAAAGCAGAACGTTGTGCAGTCACAGCATTACTCAGTTGAGGTGTCCGACACAAGGGGTGCAGTTTCGCGCTGCACGTGGAGCCAGAGCGCACGTTTGGGGTCTGCGCGAACAACCGTGATTTTGATGCCTTGGATAGCTGTACTGTCCCCGCGCTTAGGGATTTGTCCCATTTCGGCCGCGAGCCAACCACCAATGGTGTCATAATCTTCGTCGGATAAATGCGTGCCAAAGGCTTCGTTGAAGTCACCGATTTCTGTTACTGCCATAACTCGCCAACTGTTATTACCGGCTTGGAAGATGGTTTGCGCATCGTCCTCATCGTATTCGTCTTCAATATCGCCAACAATTTGCTCAAGTACGTCTTCCATGGTGACTAAACCAGCAGTACCCCCGTGCTCATCAATGACGATAGCAATATGATTACGGCTACTTCGAAACTCGCGTAAAAGCACATTGAGTTTTTTGGTTTCTGGGATAAAGACCGCAGGCCGAATTAAAGGACGTAAATCAATATTTGGGTTAGCAATGGAAAGGAGTAAGTCTTTGGCGAGTAAGATACCGACGATATTATCGCGATCGCCATCATAGACAGGAAAACGTGAGCGACCGGTTTCGACGATAAAAGGAAGAAGCTCGGCGAGAGGCTTATTGACATCGATGAGATCGATTTTAGAGCGTGGCACCATAATATCGGATACGGTTTTGCTTGCCACATCTAAAGCCCCTACGATCATAGCGTAGGCTTCATTATCGATAATTTGACGCTCGAGCGCTGCCTCGAGAATTGCTTTAATATCTTCGCGATCAGCGGGTTCGGCGCGACGTTTAAAAAAACGACTAAAAGCAGAGGGGCGTTTTTTAGAACGCGATTCGGGTTCGGGTGATAAAGATTCTGACATGCCCTAAAGGACGGAGTTAATAATGATTAAGCATAACCCAAAATGAGTTAGGGGTTGGGCTTAATTTTAGTGGTAAGGATTAGGAATATCCATAGTATGTAGGATATCGATTTCCAAGGATTCCATTTCTTCGGCCTCCTCGTCATCCAGGTGATCATAACCTAAAGCATGAAGTACGCCATGGATACAGAGGTGTGCAGCATGATGTGAAAAGGGTTTTTTTTGCTCTTTAGCTTCTTGTATCAGTACTGGGATACAAATAATAATATCGCTGCTGAGCGTACCCGTTGCATCAATACCATATTCAAAGGTTAACACGTTCGTTGCATAGTCTTTATGACGAAACTGTTGGTTTAAAGCTCGGCCTTCTGTTTCATCGCAAAAACGCAACGTTAATGCGATTTTTTGAAAAGGAACGGCCTGGTTGGCTTCCTGATAAATTGCCGCGATCTCGTGCACCGTGGTGCTTACCCACTGGTAAAGCAAGGGCTCGGTTAATTCCGGATGAGGGGTTTGGAATTGTAGGTTAAGTTCAATATCAACCATGATTATTGGTTATGTGCCTCGTAGGCCTCGACGATGCGTCCCACCAAAGGATGGCGCACCACGTCTTGGCTTGTTAGTTGGCTAAGCGCAATGCCTTTGACCCCTTTTAGGATGGAGATAGCATGCATTAAACCACTGGACTGCCCTTTGGGCAGGTCTACCTGAGATGGGTCTCCGGTGATGACAGCTTTACTACCAAAGCCGGTGCGCGTGAGAAACATCTTCATTTGTGAGGGCGTGGTGTTTTGTGCCTCATCCAAAATGATAAAGGAGTGATTAAGGGTGCGCCCGCGCATATAAGCAAGGGGAGCAATCTCGATGGTTTGCTTTTCAAATAAGCGTTGTACTTTTTCAAAGCCCATCAAATCATATAGGGCATCGTAAAGCGGACGCAAATAAGGGTCGACTTTTTGTGATAAATCACCTGGTAAAAAGCCCAGGCGTTCGCCGGCCTCTACGGCGGGACGGGTGAGTACAATGCGCTCTACGGCTTCGCGTTCTAAGGCATCTATTGCACAAGCCACTGCCAAAAAGGTCTTACCCGTACCGGCTGGACCAACACCAAAGGTAATATCGTGATTTAAAATTTGGGCTAAATAGTCCCGTTGCCGTGGGGTGCGCGGGCGTAAATCACGGCGCCGCGTGCGTAGGTTTAGCTCCCCTTCGTTTAGTACGGGAGCAACGGGAACGTATTCTTCGCTAAAGTCGGTAATAGGATCGGTAGAGCTAGGTTTATGCTGAGCTTTAAGCTCAACTAAACCTAACTGGATATCGTCTAAGCTGAGCGCTTTGTGGACCGAGCGGTCATGGAACCAGCGAATTGCATCCGCGGCGGGTTCAGCTAAGTCTCCCTCGATGATGACGTGTTCGCCGCGGCGACGCAGCTGCACATCATATGCCACGGCGATTTGTCGTAGATTTTCATCAAGAGGCCCGCAAAAATTAGCTAAATG
>JAAYRP010000074.1 GCA_012518715.1 Alcaligenaceae bacterium
GATTTTTTGAGGGCTGAGTGTAGGGTGCCCCATTTCTTCGAGCATGTGATTGACGGCTTGGGCAATATCAGGGATAGAGTCAACTAATGTGCCATCTAAATCAAATAGCACAGCACGATAACGCATGAACAAACTCCTGAGAAATGAATGAAGAGCTAATAGTGTACCTTGCTAATTTTTAGCTTCGATAATAGGCGCATGAGTCAGGTCAGCGAGCCAGTGATGATTTGTGAGACGCGTGACTGGCTGATCTAAGCCGACATGCTATCAGCGTAAGTGATTTCCTGACGCATAGCAGTAATTTGTTCAGCGTAGTTTTGTTTGCCAAAAATCGCTGACCCCGCTACAAAAGCATCTGCGCCGGCCTGACGAATAGCGCGGATATTTTGCGTTGTGACCCCACCGTCGACTTGTAAACGGATTGGTTGCCCCCCTTGATCGACCCATTGATCAATGCGAACACGGGCATGGCGAATTTTATCTAAGGTGGTTGGTATGAATGACTGCCCCCCAAAGCCAGGGTTGACTGACATAAGCAGGACTAGGTCGACTTTATCCATGAGATAGTCTAAATAATGCAGAGGTGTACCAGGGTTAAAAACCAGTCCGGCCTTACAGCCGTGATCACGGATTAAAGCGAGGGTGCGATCAGGGTGGCGTGAAGCCTCGGGGTGAAAGCTGATTAGATTCGCTCCAGCCTTTGCAAATGGCGCGATCAGACTATCCACAGGCTCTACCATGAGATGGACATCAATAGGCGCATCCGTATAAGGACGGATCGCTGCACAGACCATGGGGCCAAAGCTCAGGTTAGGCACGTAATGGTTGTCCATCACGTCAAAATGAATCCAATCAGCGCCCGCGGCAATTACCTGATGTACTTCGTCGCCCAGACGAGCAAAATCGGCAGCGAGAATACTGGGGGCAATAATAGCTGGTTGTATGTGAGACATAGTGATAGGGTGATAAAAATCAAAGGTACAATGGGCACAGACGATGAGAATTTCACTCTGCTGTGGTGTAATACATATCATGCATTGTAAACAGCAATTAGACATGGAGCGAGCTTATTTCTATGCAGCCTGACGATATTGTAGTCACTGTTACCCCTCACTATCTGCCTGATCAGTCTGAGCCCAGCCAGCAACGTTTTTTGTTCGCTTATCATGTGCAAATACGTAATAATGGCACACAAGCCGCACAACTGATCAGTCGTCATTGGATCATCACGGACGCTCAGCAGCGCGTACAAGAGGTGCGAGGCTTAGGAGTGATTGGTAAACAGCCCTTGATTGCTCCTGGTGATGCTTTTGAATACACCAGCGCTTGTCCTTTGCCCACGCCACTTGGCACTATGAAAGGTGCATTTCACTTTGTGGGGGAAAACGGGGTGCCTTTTGATGTGCCGATTGCTGAGTTTGTGTTGGCGATGCCTCGAACCTTGCATTAATCTGAGATAACGATGACAGCATTAAGAAATTTTAGTTTAGGTTTGATCGCGGTACTGCTTTCTGCTTGCTCTACTACGACCTCAGACTCAACTCGACCTGTGGGGCTAGGGGGTGTACACGCTCCCAAAACTGATATTGCGACTCAACCTTTACAGGTGCCTGATTTAACCCAACTGCCAGAAACCCCAGTACGCCCTTTGGTGGGCAAATACCAGGCGGTGCAGTGGGGGGCGTTACCGGGCTGGGCAAATGACGACTTGCAGCACGTTTGGAAAGGCTTTATCAATAACTGTAAAGGGTTGATGCGGCCAGTCAGTGGCTCGTTGGCCATGCCCGCGCGTGCAGCGCCTAGAGCGTGGCAGCCAGTTTGTTTGGCGGCGCACAACAGTGGTATTCGCCCTGATAGCAATGATACCCAACGTATACGTCAGTTTTTAGAAACGCATTTACAACCTTGGCGTTTACTCGATGCCAACGGGAAGATCGCAAAAAACATGGTGACGGGCTATTACGAACCATTAATTCGCGCTTCAAAACGTCAGCACGGGCCTTATCAATGGCCGCTCTATGCGGTGCCTAATGATTTGTTAACCATCGATCTAGGTGGCTTATATCCAGAGTTAGCCGGCAAGCGTATACGTGGCAAAATCGTAGATGGTAATCGCGTCGTCCCTTATGACACCCGCGGGGAAATTACCGCTAACCCAGCTCGTCAACCAAAAGTATTAGTGTGGGCCGATGATCCGGTCGAGGCGTTTTTCTTACAAATCCAAGGGTCCGGGCGGGCGGTGCTGGATACAGGAGCCGCAGTGCGTTTGGCTTATGGCGACCACAATGGGCACCCCTATAGTTCTATTGGTAAGTGGCTCGCCGACCAAGGGGAGCTCCCGTTGGCACAAACCTCGATGCAAAATATAAAAAAATGGGCAAAAGAGAATCCACATCGGGTGCACGAGATGCTCAATGTGAATAAGGCCATGGTATTTTTCAATGAGGAAACCATTACTGATCCATTATTAGGCCCTAAAGGCGCTTACGGTATTCCTTTGATTGCGGAGCGAGCTGTAGCGGTGGATCCAACCTTTGTGCCTTTAGGTGCACCGGTGTATTTGGCGACCACTTACCCAGGTACACAGCAGCCATTACGTAAACTGGTTTTTGCCCAAGATACGGGGGCGGCGATTAAAGGGGCGGCGCGCACAGATTTTTATTGGGGCACGGGCGATCAAGCTGGTGCACAGGCTGGCAAAATGAAACAAACCGGAGAAATGTGGGTGTTATGGCCTAAACAGGCTGGCGCTCCAAGTGCACGATGACACAACAATCCATTCTTGTTTGCGGGGGCGGGATTGCTGGTATGGCTACCGCTCTGGGTTTAAAAAAAGCCAATTTTGCGGTGCAGTTATTAGCACCTGCTTATACCCCTTGGGGTTTAGCTTCTCATCAATATCATCCGCGCGTTTATGCACTATCAGCGACCAGTCGTGCTTTTTTAGAGCGACTGGGGGTATGGAGCCTGATGCGAGCAGAGCGCATCACCGCCGTCGAAGGGATGGAGCTATATGGCGACGGTGATGGTTTTATGCAGCTGGATGCATGGCAAAACGCGCAGTCTGATTTGACGTGGATTGTAGAATCCGGCGAAATGGAGCGCGTGTTACATCAGGCGCTACAGGTCTATAACGTACCATGGAAAACAGACCTGTTTGCACGTCTGAGCCCTAAAGGGGTGGTGACAGCTTCAGGTGCTGAATTGCCCGCTGATCTTATTATTGGCGCGGATGGAGCGCGCTCGCAGGTTCGAGGGGCAGCTCATATTAACCATGACTGTAAACCCTACGGCTATAGTGGGGTTGTGGCGCATTTGAATGCTAGTCTGCCTCATCAACATGTGGCGTATCAGTGGTTTACTGGGGATGCGGTATTGGCTTTGTTGCCCATGCCTGATACCGATCAAGGTCCACAAGTATCTATGGTGTGGTCCGTAAAACAAGATCAAGCGGATGCTTTTATGGCAATGGACGAGGCCGCTCAAGCTCAGCATATACAGTCTTATATCAGTGCGTTGAGTCAGTACCGGTTGGGCACATTATCGTTGCGTAGCCAGCCGTTTGCTTTTCCTCTCACCTTAGAGCGTAGTGACATGATTGCACCTAAAGTGGCTTTGGTTGGGGATGCGGCTCATCGGGTGCATCCTTTGGCAGGGCAAGGGCTAAATTTAGGTTTAGCTGATGTCGAGGAACTTATTCGTGTTTTAGTAGACAAACCCTCTTATCAGTCCGTAGGGGAGCTACGTGTATTAGAGCGTTACCGACGCGTACGCTCCGAGCCGATTCTAGCCATGCGTTGGGTAACACATGGATTACATCAGCTCTTTGCTTTGCCGGGGGCGCCTGCGGCGTTAATACGCAATGTGGGTATGAACGTAGTTGATAAGCTTCCTTTTGTTAAGCGTCATTTAATCGCGGGAGCGGCGGGTAAAACCTCTGGACTATTTTAATTTTAATGATTTAACGGCCTAATACAGGC
Source organism: Alcaligenaceae bacterium (assembly GCA_012518715.1). GTDB lineage: Bacteria > Pseudomonadota > Gammaproteobacteria > Burkholderiales > Burkholderiaceae_B > Paenalcaligenes > Paenalcaligenes hermetiae. The sequence goes on from JAAYRP010000074.1 coordinate 3,981, forward strand.
AAAAACAAAGCAGGAGTCAGAATGAAATTGCGTTTTGTCGCAGCGACGGTTGCGTGTGCTGTGGGAATGGTGGGGGGGAATGTCTGGGCACAATCTCAGTCGGCAACGGTATCTGCGGCGGTATTAGAGCAGGCCAAAAAACGCTTTGAGACCGAGTTCAATGGCATTGTGATTGACGAGGTTTCGCCCACTCCTTTTCAAGATATCTTAGAACTACGTTTGGGTAACGATGTGCTTTACACGAATCCGAATGTGGATTTTGTGTTGCAGGGCTCATTGGTGGATGTAAAAACCCGTACTGATTTAACTGCTCAGCGTATCGAGGAGCTCAATCGAGTCGACTTTGCCCAGTTGCCTTTAGATAATGCCATTAAAATGGTCAAAGGTGATGGTAGTCAAAAAATCGCTGTGTTTGAGGACCCGAACTGTATTTATTGCAAACGTCTCCATCAAACTTTAGACGAAATCGATAACATTACTGTGTACTCGTTTTTATTTCCTATATTAACCCCAGATTCGCGTACAAAATCTGAGCATGTATGGTGTGCCGATGATCGGGCGGCAACGTGGTCTGCTTGGATGAAAGACAATAAAAAACCAGCAGAAAAAACTTGCGATACACCCATTGATGCAATCCTAGAGTTTGGTATGAAACTAGGGGTACAAGGCACACCAGCGATTTTCTTTGAGGA
>JAAYRP010000075.1 GCA_012518715.1 Alcaligenaceae bacterium
AAATCACAACCGGCTTCTGTATGCCCGGCACGCACTAAGACCCCGCCATTAACGGCCTTTAGGGGGAAAATATGTCCTGGTTGTACTAAATCAGAGGGGCGTGCATCACGAGCGACCGCCGCACGTACTGTTTTTGCACGGTCAGCGGCGGAAATACCGGTCTCCACCCCCTCGGCGGCTTCGATTGACACCGTAAAATTTGTGCCAAATCGTGTACCATTGCGTACGGCCATCAATGGCAAATCCAATTGTTGGCAACGCTCTTCGGTAAGGGTTAGACAAACGAGACCACGCCCATGGGTCACCATAAAGTTAATGGCCTCAGGGGTAACGAATTCGGCCGCCATGACCAAATCGCCCTCGTTTTCACGGTCCTCCTCATCCACCAAAATAACCATACGCCCAGCACGTAGCTCGGCCACAATTTCGGTAATAGGAGAAATATCGGATATATCGTTATTAGGGGTTTCTGTATGCTGACTCATGACTGTCCTGCTTGAATAATTTCCTCTATTTTAGCCCCGTATCATCAATTAGGTACAATTTCTCTTAATTTAATGCTGTGATTTCTTCTTATGTCGTCAACCGACGCTTTATCTATGCAAAATCCTCCCACTACTCCTGAAGGTGGGCGCCGACGTATTCAATCTATTGAAACCGGCCACCGCCTACTGGCCGCTCTGGTTAATGCCGCACGTCCGCTGCCACTGGGTGAGCTTGCCGCCGCGGCTGAAATGAGTTCGGCCAAAGCACACCCTTATCTCGTTAGCTTTATTAATGTTGGACTAGTGCGTCAAGACTTGGTCAGTGGGCACTATGAGTTAGGGCCTTTTGCCATGCAAATGGGGCTAATTAGCTTACAGCACTCAACTCCTTTACGTGTCGCGCAGCCTATCGTGACGGAAACTGCTGCACGTATTGGGCATACCCTAGCCATCGCTGTGCTGGGCTCACATGGGCCAACCATTGTGCATTTGTCCGAGGCCAGTTATCCCGTCCACGTGAATATGCGAGCCGGCACAGTAATGTCAATGCGCTACACCGCTACGGGGCATGTTTTTGCTGCTTGGCTCGCCCCTAAGGTCACCCAGCATTATTTGCAGCGTGAATACGCTGATACCGCTCTATTACGTAGTACACATTTGGATTATGATGAGAGCGATTTTGATCAGCTTATACAAAAAATACGTAAGCAAGGCGCAGCACAAGCTCTGGGTAATCCTTTGCCCGGCATTGATGCTATTTCTGTACCTGTTTTTGATCACTCAGGTGATATTGTCTTGGCACTCACCAGCATCGGTCCGAGTGCCGTTTTTGATGTTAGCCTTGAGGGGCCCATTGCTCATGCCTTATGGCAGTGCGCTCAGCAGATTTCTACCGCCTTAGGCCATACCCCAACCCCATAATCAACAATCAACGTGTTAGAACGAGAAATTAAACTTTTTATTCCAGCGCCACACCGCGCCGACTTGCTGCAATATGTGCAGCAGTTTAGCCAAACTCAATCGATTGAGCTCGCCGCTCAGTATTACGATACGCCTCAACGCTGTTTAGCGCAGCGTTACGCTGCCTTACGTTTACGTCGCGAGGGCCAGCAGTGGGTACAAACGTTAAAAATGCGGGGAACAGACGAACTCAGTCATTTGGAATATAACCACCCTCGCCCTGAGCCCTCCTTGGATTTACAGGTGTACCAAAACACCCCTGCTGCAACCTTGTTTGCCCAACTCGCAGCGCCCTTAGAAATGCGCTATGAAACGCATGTGCAACGTACTCTTATTGAAATCAGGCAGAACCAAACCCTCATCGAAATTGCTTTAGATAACGGTGAAATTCGAGCTAAACAAAATACCCTCCCTATTCATGAAGTCGAGTTCGAACTCAAACAAGGAGAGATGGCAGAGGTATTTGCCTTGGCCGAAGCGTGGTTAGTACGTTTTCATCTTTTGCTCGAATTGCGTACAAAATCCGAGCGTGGTGATGCCCTTTATGAATACGCTATCAAGCATCCGATGGCCTTAAGCGGGCAAGACGCAGCGCTTGCGCTTGCTGCGCAACCCTATCGGCTACCCTCTGGGTTTAAACCCGAAACAATGGATGTGCCTTCGCTCTATTATCAAGGAGCCAGCTTATTCTTGAGCCAAGTCATACGCAACGCGGCTTTTTTGGCGGGTGTGGACGATATGCAAGCGCCCCCGCAACAACAAGCCAGTTACTTAACGTTAATGCGCGTGGGAATGCGTCGCTTACGCTCTTGTCGTCAGCTTTTTAAACCTTGGCTCACCACAGCAGAAGTCGGACTAACACAACAACTACGAAAACACTATAAAGCGTTTGGGCAGTGGCGAGATAAAGATATGCTTTGGCTAGAACTACAGCCAAAGCTCATTGCTGCCGGTTTGCCCGCAGCCAAAAAGCTGGATCGACCCCACAGCAAAACGACCTCAGCCCTAGAGCTAGCCGCAAGTACCCCATACCAAAAGCTTTTACTGCAGCAGCTACGCCATTTCGTATTACAGCAATCCTTATTAGTACCTGCCCAGCAACACCCCGCTGCCTTAGCGATACTCATCCAGCGTCTACAGCAGCTCTGGCAGCGAATCCAGCACCAAAGCCATGACTTTTTGCATCTAAACCCCAGTGCCCAACATGATTTACGCAATCAAATCAAACAATTACGTTATAACCTTGAGCTTTTTGGCTACAGCAATGAACACCCGTTCTATGCCACGCTAGCTAAAGCCCAAGACCACCTTGGGGATTTGTGTGACGCCTATGTGGCCTATGACTGGTATACGCAAAATGCAATGAATAAAGCGCAAAAACAGTTTGCCCAAACCTGGCTTAAGCAAAAAATCCAAAAATCGCTGCGTAAGAGTCAAAACACGTTGGTGCGGCTAAATCACCAACGTGCAACCTTATCCCTAGAGGAACTAATCCCCCAATAGGGCACCTGCAAACTCGCTAGCAACAAAGGGCTGCAAATCATGCATGCCCTCGCCTACCCCAATCCAATACACTGGCACAGGCCGTACGCCGTTGCTGCCTGCGGCAACCGCTGCGAGAATACCACCTTTGGCTGTGCCATCCAGCTTGGTCACTACCAAACCAGTTAGGCCAATCGCCGCATCAAAGGCCTTAATCTGAGCCAAGGCATTCTGCCCTGTATTTCCATCAACAACCAATAGACACTCGTGTGGGGAGCCTGGATCCGCTTTAGCAATGGCACGCTTGACCTTTTTTAACTCCTCCATCAGGTGCAGCTGCGTCGGCAAACGCCCTGCCGTATCAACCATCACCACATCCACACCACGTGATTTTCCAGCGGTGACGGCATTAAAAGCGACCGCACCAGGATTACCCCCCTCTTGGGCAATCACCTGCACTTGATTGCGATTACCCCACTCAACCAACTGTTCACGAGCGGCAGCACGGAATGTATCCCCAGCAGCCAGCAAAACGCTCGCCCCCTGCTGTTGAAAAGCATGGGCCAGTTTTCCGATAGAGGTGGTTTTACCTGCACCGTTGACCCCAGCGATCATAACGACTAAAGGCTTAGCCGCTTGCAACGCAAAGGTTTTTTCTAAAGGTGTTAAATGTCGTGTAAGCGCTTCTTTTAAGGCTTGTTTTACTTGCGCTGCATCGGTCATTTTCTCTTTGCGCACACGTGTACGCAGCTCTGTGAGTAACGCTTCGGTTGCCTCAACCCCAGCATCTGCCATAATAAGGGCCGTTTCGAGCTCCTCAAATAGCTCCTCATCGACTTTAACACCCACAAATAAAGAGGTTAAGCTTTGCCCAGTGCGTGACAACCCTTTGCGTAAGCGTGACAACCACGAGCCTTTTGTGGGTTTGTCTTGGGTAGTTGCCGATACCACGGGTGCCTCTGTGTCCTCTGTATTGAGTAAAGGCGGCTCTGTATTGGCTAGGGGCGGTTCCTCAGACTGTGGTCGCGCGGTTTCCACAAAAATCGAATCGGTTACAGT
>JAAYRP010000076.1 GCA_012518715.1 Alcaligenaceae bacterium
ATCGAGAGGCAGGCAATTTGGCTTATGGGCATCAACGCCGTTTGGAGATTGCACGCTGTATGATTACGCAGCCACGTTTATTGTTACTTGATGAGCCGGCAGCGGGATTAAATCCACAAGAAAAAAAAGAGCTGCAGGTGCTCATCGATACGCTACGGCGTGATATGGGGGTGGCCGTGTTATTAATCGAACATGATATGAGCTTAGTCATGGGGATTTCTGATGAGATTCTTGTCATGGAGTATGGTAAGCCCATTGCTATGGGCACACCGTCAGCTATTCAAAATGATCCGCGTGTGATTAAAGCCTATCTAGGAGAAGAGTAAGTGTTAACACTCACGAATGTATGCACTTATTATGGTGCAATTCAAGCCCTAGACCAGGTAAATGTGCAGGTAAACAAAGGTGAGATCGTGACGCTGATCGGAGCCAATGGTGCGGGCAAAACCACCTTGTTGATGACGGTGTGTGGCTCACCTCGTGCCAGTTCTGGTTCGGTGGTTTTTGAGGGAAAGGATATTACACAGCAGCCTACGCATTTAATTATGCGTAATGGCATTGCGCTTTCTCCCGAGGGACGGCGTGTTTTTCCTGATCTGACTGTCTCTGAGAACCTAAAAATGGGCGGGTTTTTCTTATCCAAAGCCGATATAGAAGCCGGAGAGGATCATGTTTATGAGCTTTTCCCACGGCTCAAGGAGCGGGCACAACAACGTGCTGGTACCATGTCAGGGGGCGAGCAACAAATGCTGGCGATTGGGCGTGCTTTGATGACTCAGCCACGCTTATTGTTATTAGATGAGCCAACCTTAGGCTTAGCACCACTTATTATTGCGCAGATTTTTGAGATTATTCAGACCATTCGTGACGAGGGGGTTACTGTATTTTTGGTGGAGCAAAATGCGAATAGAGCCCTGCAAATTGCCGATAGAGCTTATGTGTTAGAGACTGGTAAGGTCATTATGGAGGACACAGGGCAAAATCTTTTGGCCAATGACGAGGTGCGCAAAGCCTATTTGGGTGGGTAAGCTGGTTATCTAGAAAAAAAGCGGTCATAAAGACCGCTTTTTTATTTTAGCCCCTCGGCTGCTAGTGCAGCTTGGACGCCATCGTCCTGATGCAATAAAGCAAAAAATCGTGGTAAATGCTCAAAGTCAGAAAGATCAATGTCTGCGCGTTGTGCCCAACGTAGGGTTACGTACAAATACGCATCCGCGATTGAACGCTTCCCTACCAAGTAGTCTTTGTCTGCGAGTTGCTGATTAATGACCGCATAAAACTGCTTTAGACGGCGCACGGCATTACTTTGCAGTTCTTTTTGGCATGACTCGTGCTGGGCATACATGGGCGCCCCAAACAGTAAGCCATAATGACGATGGATATCTGAGTTAATTAAGCCAAGCCACATTAAGGTTTGTGCGCGCTCGACAAGATCTTGGCTTAGGAGTTGGCTTTTAGGGTATTTATTGGCCAAATACTGTAAGATCGCGCTGCTTTGGGTTAGGCATAGATCACCATCGGTAAACGCTGGGGCGGACCCCAGCGGATTGAGCGCAAGGAATTCGGCTTGCTTGAGCTCTTCGCGGCTAACGGCTTGCGATGCGTAGGGTTTACCAATCCACTCTAAGACGATATGTACTGCCAAAGAGCATGCGCCTTGTAGGTAATAGAGTTTCATTTGTGTGTCTTCCTTCGAGGTTTAGGTTGTAAATGCTGCTCTAGGAATTGTTCCATGCGCTCGTAGAATTCAAATTTATTCTCTTCGTTCTGGAAACCATGTCCCTCATTCTCTTTTACCATGTATTCGACTTCAACATGACGGGCTTTTAACGCATTGACCATTTGGTCGCTTTCTGCTTTATTGACGCGAGGATCTTGGGCACCCTGGGCAATAAACAATGGGGTTTTAATATGTTGTGCGTTCAAAGCAGGGGAGGTGGCTTCCAGACGCTCGCGATCTTTTTCTGGGTGCCCAACCATGGTGTACATTTTTTCTAGCAAAGGGCGCCAATATGGGAGAATGGTTTGCATAAACGTGAGTAAATTCGAAACCCCCACATAATCAATAGCGGCGGCGTAGACATCGGGGGTTTTGCAGATAGCCATAAGTGTGGCGTAACCACCATAGCTTCCACCATAAATAGCTAGCTTGTTGGGGTCGGCAATACGTTGTTTGAGCAACCATGCGACACCATCACTGATATCATCTTGCATGCTTAAGCCCCACTGCCCAAAACTGGCTTCCCAAAAACGTCGGCCATAGCCAGTTGAGCCGCGGAAATTAATCTGTAAGACGGCATAACCACGATTAGCTAAAAATTGGACTTCAGGGTTAAAGCCCCAACTATCGCGTGCCCATGGACCGCCATGTGGATTGACCACTACAGGTAGGTCACGAGGCTCCATTCCTACCGGTAGAGTCAAGTAGCCATGGATTTCTAAGCCATCGCGTGCAGTAAAGCGGATAGGGCGCATGCTCGCCATGTGGGCAGGGTTAAGCTTGGGATTGATTTCGCCAAGATGATGAAGCTGTTGGGTTTCATCATGGTAAATAAAACGATGCCCTGGCGTGCGGTCGCTATATGCAGCTACGACAAATGTTTTTTCATCACGGGTAGCGCTTTGTAGGCTGACTTCGTAACCCGGCAGCAGATCTTTTAAGCGCTGGTGACGGATAGCGCTGATTTCATCAAAAAAGTGATAGTGGAGCTTGTCGGCTTCAAAATAAGCAGCGGTTAAGACATGACGTAAGCGAGAATAGCCTGCACCGAGCAAATCGTATTTTGCATTTTCAAAAATCAGTTGCTCTTGTTCTGGCTGATTGGGGTCGATGAGCACTAAAGCGGCCGTGTCACGACCTCGGTTACTGAGTGCATAAAACTTTTGATTGTCTTTATCAAAAAACTGGGGGTTAACATCCGTACGAAAGTCCGTCTGGATAATAACGCTAAACTCGTCTGCATCATGACGACGGTGGAGCACCGCGGTATGTAAGCCATCGCTAGCAATCGCCAAACGCACCGTTCCTTGATGATCTGTTTGCCAACCAATGATGTTACCGGGGTTTTGGGCTACTGCTTGTTGTTCACCGGTGTGGATATTGACACGATACACATCAAAAGCTTCAGGGTTACGCGCATTGTGAGCAATGAGCAAATGATCAGGGTCATCTTCTAGGTCATCTTGGATACCAGCACGTGCGCCCTCAAAGGGGGTTAGGTCTTTGCTTTCTCCGGTTTGCGCATCCACAGCGAGCACATGATAATTTTCATCACCGTTAAAGTCTTTGGCATAGACAATGGTATTAGGACCTTTCCAAAAAAAACCATCGACATCGCGTTCGGTTTCATAGGTGACTTGCTTGGGGGCCCCAACGGGTTTACCTTGATCTAGGGTTTGCACAAACACATTTAAGCGTGTGGCATGACCAACATTGATGGGTTGTAAAAAACCAATCATCGAGCCATCGTCAGAGAGGGCGTAAGCACTGCGTTGTGGGTTTTGGAAAAAATCGCGTAACTCATACCGCGGGGCGATCGTGTCTTGCTGCTCCACCAAATGAAAGTTCA
>JAAYRP010000077.1 GCA_012518715.1 Alcaligenaceae bacterium
CGAAGCCCCTGCAGCTAAAGCTTTAGAAACGTCTCCAGAGAAACGAATCCCGCCGTCAGCAATCAAAGGAACGCCTGTGCCTTGAAGGGCTTCAGCCACATCGGCAATGGCGGTAATCTGTGGAACACCTACGCCAGCAATCACACGTGTGGTACAAATTGAGCCGGGCCCAATACCAACCTTGACACCGTCTGCCCCAGCATCTACCAAGGCCCGCGCCGCGGCAGCCGTAGCAATATTGCCACCAATGACTTGGATATGTGGGTAATTGTCTTTTACCCAGCGCACGCGCTCTAGCACCCCTTTGGAATGCCCATGCGCCGTGTCAACCACAATCGCATCCACCCCTGCCTTCGAAAGCAGATCAACCCGCATTTCGGTATCACCACCCACCCCTACGGCGGCGGCTACTCGCAACTGACCGTGTTGGTCTTTACAAGCAAAAGGATGTTCTGTGTTTTTGACAATATCTTTAACGGTTGCCAAGCCACGTAGCTCAAAGTCATCGTTAACGATGAGCACACGCTCAAGGCGATGCTTATGCATTAACGCCTGCGCTTGTTCAAGTGTGGCGCCTTCGGGCATGGTAACTAAGCGTTCCTGCGTCGTCATGACCTCGCGAATAGGAAGATCTAAACGATCCTCAAAGCGCAAGTCGCGGTTGGTCACAATACCGACTAGCTTGCCGTTCTCTACCACAGGCAGACCAGAAAACCCATTATCTTTTTGCAGTTTAATGGCATCACGTACCTTCATGTCGGGGGTCACGGTGATTGGATCAATCACAATCCCAAACTCGTGACGTTTAACCCGAGCTACTTCGCGTGCTTGGCGTTCGGCAGAAAGGTTTTTATGGATAACCCCGATCCCCCCCTCTTGGGCCATGGCTATAGCCAAACGTGATTCTGTGACCGTATCCATCGCCGCAGAAACCAAGGGGATGTTGAGTTGAATGTCGCGCGTAAACTGAGCGCTAAGATCTGTATCGCGAGGTAGAATCTGCGAGTAAGCAGGTACTAGCAATACATCGTCGAAAGTAAGAGCTTTTTTGATAAGACGCATGTCTTTATATCCCGTCCAAAACCTGATTATACGCTTAAGTGCTTATCCGAGCCAGACCCGAGCGTTATAGAACAAACGCATCCAAGGCGTTAAGCCACCATGTGTTGCATCAGCACCACCCGTATCTGCTTGCCCCCAACGCTCAGGCGCCCAGGATAGCTGCACGTTACGTATCACTCGTTCAGGGTGCGGCATCATAATAGTAAAACGCCCATCAGCAGTGGTAACCCCTGCTATCCCTTGAGGGCTTCCATTGGGATTAAACGGATACTGCTCCGTACGTTGCCCTCGGTTATCAGTGTAATGCAGCACCGTGTGTACTTGCTCCGCATTGCCTTGGCGAGCAAAGTTTGCGTAGCCTTCGCCATGGGACACCACGATAGGCAAGCGGGTGCCCGCCATCCCTTGTAAGAAAATCGAAGGCGAATCAGCAATTTCCACAGAGGCCAAGCGCGCTTCGTATTTCATGGATTGGTTCGTAGTAAACAAAGGCCAGTGCTCTGCTCCTGGTATCATGGGTGCTAGTGCAGCCATCATCTGGCAACCATTACACACACCCAATGCAAAGGTATCTGTGCGCTGGAAAAAATCCGCAAACTGCTCGTTGAGCATGGTATTGAAACGGATAGTACGCGCCCAGCCTTGCCCGGCGCCTAATACATCGCCGTAACTAAAGCCACCGGCCGCTACAATCCCTTTTAAATCATCCAAGCGACGACGACCACTGAGCAAATCAGTCATGGGCAAGTCAATCACCTCGAATCCGGCCTGATCAAACGCCCATGCCATCTCTAATTGACTATTGCTGCCTTGCTCACGCATCACGGCGATTTTGGGTTTAGCCCCCGTTTGGATATAGGGTGCGGCAATGTTCTCTTGGGGATCAAAATCCACCTGTGCATTGAGCCCGGGGTCATTAACGTCATCCCACAAAGCTAGCTCGGCATCCGCGCTTTCTGGATTATCACGTAAACGCATCATCTGATGCGTCATGGCTGACCACGCTTTACCAAGCTCGGCACGTGCTATCTCGTACACACACTGTCCATCACGATAAATCGCGATGGTATCGGTGGTGTTTGGTTTACCAATCACATGTGAGCAAGCCGACAGCCCCGCTTCGCGTAGCTGCTGTAGCACCTGATCACGCTGCGCGGCGGGAACCTGAATAACCGCCCCAGCTTCTTCGTTAAAGAGCGCTTTTAAGGTTAGTTCATCACGCTGCACAGCTACTTGGTCCGCACGGATTTTAAAATCTCCCCAATCCGCCGCATGCGGATCAATGGTAAGCATATCGATATTAAGCGCCACACCGGTGTGACCAGCAAAGGCCATCTCTGCTACCGTTGCCAACAAGCCACCATCGGACTTATCGTGATAGGCCCAGATCAGCCCCTGATCCGCTAACTGGCGTAGTACTTGGGCAAAAGCTTTTAAAAGCGCTGCATTCGTAAAATCAGGCGTTTGCTGCCCTACCTGATTAAAGGCGTGACACAGTACCGACCCCGCCATGCGTTGCTGCCCTTCGGCCAGATCAATAAAGATCAATACACTGTCAGCATCGGTTTTTAGCTCTGGTGTAAGGGTTTTACGTACATCGCCCACTTGTGCAAAAGCCGTAACCACCAAGGATACGGGGGCAATGACATCTTGCTCATTGCCTTGCTCATCTTGCCAAGCGGTGCGCATCGACAATGAGTCTTTACCCACTGGGATCGCAAGACCCAGCTCTTGGCACCACTGGCTAACTGCCGTAACTGTGTCAAACAAAGCGGCATCTTGTCCCTCGACTCCACATGCAGCCATCCAGTTAGCCGAGAGCTTCACATCCTCAAAGCTGCGTACATCACTCGCTAGTAGGTTAGTCATGGCCTCTGTCACAGCCATTCGCCCTGAAGCCGGCGCATCAAACACCGCTATTGGGCTGCGTTCACCCATAGCCATTGCTTCGCCACGCACCTGCTCAAAATCTGCCAAGGTCACGGCACAGTCCGCCACCGGAATCTGCCATGGGCCAATCAACTGGTCACGACTACATAGTCCCCCTACACTGCGATCGCCAATCGTAATCAAAAAGTTTTTGTTGGCTACCGTAGGATGACGCATTACACGCCAAATAGCTTCCTCTAGCGCAATAGCGGGTAAGTCCAGCTCACCTTGGATAGGCTGCGTACGTGTCACATCGCGCAGCGTGCGGGGCGGCTTGCCAAGGATAACCTCTAAGGGCATGTCTACAGGAGCTGGGGTTTGTGCGGTTGCCTTGGGCGGTGCATAATCAGGAATCCCTTCACCATGGGTAACACGCAGTTGACGCTCCTCGGTTGCGACCCCAACCACTGCCCATAAGCAGCGCTCGCGCTCGGCGATAGCTTTAAAGCGCTCTAGATCTTTAGGGTCAATGGCTAACACATAGCGCTCTTGTGACTCGTTACACCAAATTTCAGCAGGAGATAAACCTGATTCCTCTAAGGGCACATGCGTAAGGTCAAAAATCGCCCCGCGCTCTGCATCATTTACGAGTTCGGGGAAAGCATTAGACAGCCCACCTGCCCCCACATCATGAATCGCAATAATCGGGTTGTTATCACCCTGCTGCCAACAGCGATCAATCACCTCTTGGGCACGACGCTGCATCTCTGGGTTACCGCGTTGAACGGAGTCAAAATCCAACTCTGCTAAGTTCACCCCTGATGTCATACTAGAGGCCGCTCCGCCCCCCATGCCAATGCGCATCCCTGGGCCACCGAGCTGTATCAACAACGCACCCACCGGCAACGGGTCTTTGTGCGTTTGGCGATCATCAATAGAGCCCAAACCACCTGCAATCATGATGGGTTTATGATAGCCCCAATGCTGCCCAGCAATGGTCTGCTCAAAACTACGCACATAACCTAAGAGGTTTGCTCGCCCGAATTCATTATTAAATGCGGCTCCCCCTAAAGGCCCCTCGGTCATAATATCTAAGGCTGTAGCAATACGCTCCGGAAAGCCAATGGAGTCCTTTTCCCATGGCTCTGGCATATCGGGAAACTGCAAATGAGAAACAGTATACCCAGTTAACCCAGCTTTGGGTCGAGAGCCCCGTCCGGTCGCTCCCTCATCTCGGATTTCCCCACCTGACCCCGTGCCTGCTCCCGGATAGGGGGCAATAGCGGTAGGGTGGTTATGCGTTTCCACTTTCATCAAGGTATGGATTAAGCCTTGATAGGACGTATAAGCGCCCTTAGCTTCTGCATCAGGCAGGCTCGCATAAAAGACTTTAGCTGGCCCGCCCTCCATAATGGCGGCGTTATCCGAATACGCGACTACTGTTTTACGTGGTTGGGCCGCATGGGTTTCGCGGATCATACCAAACAGCGTTTTATCTTGAGGCTGACCGTCTATCACCCATTGTGCATTAAAAATTTTGTGGCGGCAGTGTTCACTGTTTGCTTGGGCAAACATCAAAAGCTCCACATCATGGGGGTTACGCCCTAGTTTTTTAAAGGCGGCGTATAAATACTCGACCTCGTCCTCGGACAAGGCGAGCCCCATACTACGATTGGCCTCGACCAAGGCGTCTAAGCCTTGCCCCAGAATATCAACCGACTGCATCGCCTTGGGCGGCAGCTCTTGGAATAACGCCTGACCATCAAACTGCTGATCCACGACGCTTTCTGTCATACGGTCATGTAACTGAGCGGCGAGCTGTTGCAGCTGCTCAGCACTGAAATTTTTCGCACCAAGCATGCCGCGCACAGGATCTAGCACATAACGAATCCCGCGCTCTATACGACGCACTTGAGTCAATCCGCAATTGCGCGCAATATCCGTTGCCTTGCTGGCCCACGGCGAAACTGTACCCAAGCGCGGCACAACGCGCAACACAAGCTGATCTTTAGTTTGGGTAGCGGGGTCATAAGCAGGAAGCCCATCATCCAGCAAAGCAGTCAAACGCTGATGCTGATCCGTATCTAAGCCGGACGCTTCTGCCCAGACATAATACTCGTAATAGGCAGCAATCTGCTGAACAGGTAAACCCAAGGATTGAAAACGTTGCAAAAGGCGCGCGCTTTGAAAAGCGGGCAATGCGGAAGAACCGGAGAAATAAAGAATGGAGGACACGATGTGAGTCAATGCAAAAGTGTTATAAATGCACGCTATTTTAACCACAATCCAAAAAAATGGGGGTTTTTACGCAGTGCGGACTTTGTTTTTTCCTATGTTTGAAGGCTGTCATAGGACAAAACACCACAAAATTTATTTTACGTCATCCGTGCTCAGGTCTGTTGGCTCATCGGGATAGTGAATTTCCAAAATATCCAGCTCCTGAAGACCACCCGGCGTTCGTAAGGCCACCACATCCCCTTCTTGGGCTTTTAGCAAAGCTCGCGCTACAGGAGAGATCCAGCTAATTTTGCCGTTCAATGGGTCGGCCTCATCTACCCCAACTATGGTTACCGTAAACTCTTCACCCTCTTGGTCGCTATAAACTACCGTGGCACCAAAAAACACACGATCGCGATTCGGTTGCAGCGCAGGGTCTACCACTTCTGCTATCTCTAACCGCATGGTTAAAAAACGAATGCGCCGATCAATCTCTCGCAAACGCTTTTTGCCATAAATGTAATCCCCATTTTCAGAGCGATCACCATTTGAAGCGGCCCATGACACCACTTGCACCACATCAGGTCGCTCCACATTTAGTAAGTGCTTAAGCTCAGCTCGCAAGGCTTTATAGCCTGAAGCAGTGAGGTAGTTTTTTGTTCCAGTAGGTAACGCTACCGCCTCGGGCACGAGGTCATCATCCTGATTATCGGCATCCTCTTTAACAAAAGCTTTACTCATGAATGCTCTCCTTATGATAGCCAACGCTGCCAAATCGGCGTCAAGCCGGGCGGCAACGCTGGCAACTTACCTAAATCCATACGGCCCTCTCCAGGTCCATGAAAATCCGAACCGCACGAGGCCTCAAACCCAAACCGTTTAGCCACCTGGGCATAATGTTCATATTGTGCAGGTGCATGGCTACCGGTTACCACTTCAATCCCCTCGCCCCCTAATTCCTTAAAAGTAGAAAACAGCAAATCAAATTGCAACGGATCAAACGCATAACGCCCTGGGTGAGCGATCACTGCAACCCCACCAGCCTCGTGAATCCAACGCACGGCATTTTCTAATTTTGCCCACTGCATAGGAACAAAGGCAGGGCCGTCCTCACCCAAGTAGCGATCAAATACTTCTTTAATCGAAGCGCAATGCCCCGACTCCACTAAAAACCGCGCAAAATGTGTTCTAGAAACTAGCTCTGGATTGCTCGCAAAAGGGATAGCCCCCTCTAAGGCATCAGCAACCCCTAAATCGGCTAAGGCTTGGGCCATTTTTATGGCACGCTGTTTGCGCCCTGAGCGCACATAACGTAATGCATCCACTAACGGCAAATGTGTGTAGTCAATGCCCAAACCTACAATATGCACTGTTTTATTTAACCATGTCACCGAGATCTCTACCCCCGGTACAAAACGTATACCAAGCTGTTCTGCCGTGGCTTGTGCTAACGCTAAACCACCCACCTCGTCATGATCGGTCAACGCCCAAAGCTCCACCCCATTTTGGTAAGCACGCTGCGCAACCTGATCCGGCGTCAATACCCCATCTGATATCGTTGAATGACAATGTAGGTCTACGTTCATGATTTAACCCTGTAACAAGAATTGCTGCAGCCGCTGCTGTTGGTCCGCTTGCATGAATGTTGGTGCATGCCCCACCTGAGCCACCTCGTATAATTGTGCTTGAGGGTGCTGCGCGAGCATTTTTTCTGCACTTTGCTCTGATAGTAAATCAGATTGCTGCCCACGTACAATCAGCACCTGATCAGGCAAAGAGCGATATGCCTGCCATAAAAGCGGTGTTGTTTGCTCTAGTACGGCATCATTTAACATATTCGATGCCGCAAACTGCTGCTGAAAAGGTACAGCAATACGCAAATCATAGGCTTGCTGCCAGCGTCCCGCTTTTTCTTGGAAAACATACCGTGCCAAATGCTCCCATTGAACTTGGTTATGCTCACCAAACGCCGCCCAGCGTTGCTTGGCTTGCTCCACCGCTTGCTCAAATGTATCAAAAACCAAAGGCTCCCCCACATACTGTCCGATACGCGCTAAGCCCTGAGGGTTAAGCTCCGGCCCTACATCATTTAACACCATTTTACGCAAAGGAATGGGGTTATGTGGTGCAGACTGCAGCGCGTAATTCAGCCCTAACCCAATGAGTCCTCCCATGGATGTACCAAACCAATCTAATACTTCAGGCTGCAGGCGCGCCAACAGCGTAAAAATATCAGCTACATATTGAGGCACCGTGTAATACATTGGGTCGAGCAGCCAATCCGAGCTTCCGCGCCCCACAATATCTGGACACACGACTCGATAATAAGGACTTAAGGCTTGCGCCAGCGCATCAAAATCACGCCCAGTACGCAATAAACCATGCACGCACAAAAGCACTTTAGCGTTATTGGGGTCCCCCCATTCCCAGTAGCTCATGCGATGGGCTCCAGCAGGACTGACACAAGTAACAAAGTGACGTCGTGGTAAGGCGGTATTTGGCATAGCTGCATTCCCCAAAAAAAAAGGCGGGTCACCCCGCCTATAATTAATCATGCCGTTTTACTGTACTAAATATAGCTGAGGTGCTTCTAACATTTTACGCATGTCCTGTATGAACGAGGCCGCATCATAACCATCAATAAAACGGTGATCAAAAGAGGAGGATAAATGCATCAAGGTACGGATTTGTATCTGTCCCTCTACCACAACCGGCTGTTGCATCTGTCGGTTTACTCCAATGATGGCGACCTCTGGCGCATTGATAATGGGTGTTGCCATCACACCGCCCAACGCCCCCAAACTGCTAATCGTTATTGTGGACTTAGCCGCTAAGGACTGTTGTCCTTGTTGTGCTTGCTGCGCCAAGTCACGGATCTGCTCGGCCATTTGCCAAAAATCCAGGTGTTGCGCAAACTCCAATACCGGGACCATCAGCCCTTGATCGGTTTGAGTGGCCACGGCAACGTGTATTGCCTCATATTGTTGTAGCTGCTGCGTTTTTTCATCATAACGGGCATTTAAATGTGGGTGTTTTTTTAGGGCCAAACACATAGCACGAATCAAAAACGGCAACAAAGTTAAACGTCCGCGGC
>JAAYRP010000078.1 GCA_012518715.1 Alcaligenaceae bacterium
CATGAGTGCAAATAAATACGTGATTTTAGTACGGTTTTCTCGTCATGGCGCTGATCATAAACCCGTTACGGTTAAGCAGGCGATTCCTTTTCAGCTAGCGCGCTGTAATATAGGTTAACACTAGGTTAGGGATCCGACATATATGGCAGAAAAAACGGGGCAGCCTATCGCTAAAAAGCGTAGCTGGCTATTGATAGTGATTTTTATTCTCGTTGTAGGCGGGACATGGTTCTGGTGGGCAAAAAAGCCAGCAGCACCGTCTGCGGGGCGACCTCCTATGGGCATGCGTGCTCCTCAAACACCCGTGCGTGTGGCTGAAGCCATTCAGGGTATAGTCGAGGAACGTTTGCATGCGGTAGGGACTGTGCAGGCGTTTAATACCGTTACTGTACGTAGTCGCGTCGAAGGCGAGCTACAAACGTTATTTTTTAAAGACGGTCAATTTGTGCAAGCGGGCACTGTTTTAGCCCAGATTGATCCACGTCCTTATCAAGCAAAACTGGACCAGGCTCAGGGGCAGTTACGTCAGGTTCAGTCTCAGTTGCAACTAGCACAAAGCGATTTACAACGGTTTCTCCAGTTAGAAAAGCAGCAATCCATTGCTAAGCAACAGGTTGATAATCAACGGGCTTTGGTGGAGCAGCTTAAAGGCTCAGTTACCACGGCACAAGCGGCGGTTGAGGACGCGAAGCTACAACTTGAATACACCAAAATCACCTCGCCCATTGATGGACGTCTAGGGTTGCGTAATTTAGATGAGGGGAATTTAATTTCTGCAGCCAATACGGATGGTCTAGTCGTGATTACGCAAACGCAACCGATTGCGGTGAGCTTTTCACTACCAGAAAAAGATTTATCCCGCTTATTTGAGCATTTGCAACTTGAGCAGTCGCTGCCTGTGCAAGTTAGTGATCGTCAAAACAAGCTCATTAGCACAGGGTCGATTTTAGCGGTAGACAATCAAATCAATTTGGATACTGGTACGGTGCGAGTTAAGGCCTCAATGCCAAACTTAGATAATCGATTATTTCCTAATCAGTTTGTGAGCGTGAATGTATTGCTAACCAAACACCAGGGGATTGTGATACCTGCTGCCGCTGTTCAAACTGGCTCTATTGGGGATTTTGTGTATGTGGTTGGCGCTGATCAAAAGGTGTCTATACGCCCAGTAAAGGTTCAGCTTACGGCCGATGAACAAAGCTTAATTGCTGACGGTTTGGCCCTGGGTGAACAGGTGGTGGTAGAGGGTACTGATAGGCTGCGAGAGGGTAGTCAAGTCAATCCGATTAACGGTAAAGGGCAGGCTCAAGGGGACGCAGCGCGTGCAGCAGCTCCTTCGTTGGTACAACCCTAAGGGGGAATAGGTGAGCATTTCCCGTACATTTATTTTGCGGCCAGTAGCGACTACTTTAGCCATGGTGGCGTTATTGTTAGCAGGGCTAATGGGATATAAGGCGTTGCCCGTGGCCGCTTTGCCACAGGTGGATTATCCGACTATTCAGGTGGTGACCTTGTACCCAGGGGCTAGCCCAAGCGTAATGGCATCCTTGGTGACTTCACCACTGGAGCGGCAGTTTGGACAAATGCCAGGTTTGGCACAAATGAGCTCAGCCAGCTCTGGGGGGGCGTCGCGGATTACATTACAGTTTGATTTAGGGCTGTCGTTAGCTATTGCAGAACAAGAGGTACAGGCCGCAATCAATGCAGCGTCAAATATGCTGCCTTCTGATTTGCCCTCGCCACCTTTATATAACAAGGTAAATCCGGCGGATCAGCCGGTCATAAGTTTGGCGGTGACCTCACCGACGATTCCGTTGCCACAGGTGCGCGACCTAATTGATTTGCGTGTGGCACAAAAGCTGTCACAGGTAAATGGGGTGGGTTTGGTCAGCATTGCGGGTGGGCAGCGCCCAGCCGTGCGCATCCAAGTGGACCCTGAGGCGTTAGCAGCGCGTCAGTTGACCATGGCATCTGTGCGCCAAGCGGTCGTGGGGGCGAATGTCAATCAGCCTAAAGGCAGTTTGGATGGACCACAGCGCTCGACCACAATTAGCGCTAACGAGCAGCTACGTTCGGTGGCTGACTATGAAAATCTCATAGTGCAATATGTGGACGATGCGCCGCTACGTTTAGGGGATATTGCCACCATTGTGCATGATGCCGAAGACATTCGCCAAGCGGCATGGTTGGGCACAGAGCCAGCGATTTTGTTGAATATTCAACGCCAACCTGGGGCAAACGTGATCGAGGTGGCCGATCGTATCAAAGCCCAGTTAGCTAGCCTACAAGCATCATTACCTACGGGTATTGATATTCAAGTGGCCACGGATCGTACGTTGACAATCCGTGACTCGGTCAAGCAAGTGCAAGCAGAAATGCTTATGGCGATAGGGCTTGTGGTGCTGGTGACTTTTGTGTTTTTGCGCACTTGGACGGCGACTTTTATTCCCTCGGTGGTGGTGCCATTATCTATTGCGGGCACGTTTGCTCTGATGTTCTTGTGGGGGTTTAGCATTAATAATCTCACACTGATGGCACTGACTATTGCGACGGGTTTTGTGGTAGATGATGCCATCGTCATGATAGAAAACATCGCCCGCTACATCGAAGAGGGGATGGCACCTTTGCCCGCTGCCTTAAAAGGGGCGCAGCAAATCACTTTTACTTTGATCTCGCTGACGGTGTCTTTGATAGCTGTGCTGATTCCGTTGCTGTTTATGTCAGATGTGATCGGACGCTTATTTCAGGAGTTTGCGATCACGTTGGCAATAGCTATTGCGCTGTCCTTATTGATTTCACTTACCTTAACGCCGATGATGTGCGCTCGTTTGTTACGCGCGCCAGAGGCCATGGAAAAACGGCCTAATGCGTTTGTACACTGGGCAGATCAGGCCATGCAGCGTGTGGTGCACGCCTATGATCGTGGTTTAGCTTGGGTATTGATACGCCAGCGTTTAACGCTATGGGTAGCAGTGGCTACGTTGTTGCTGACGGCAGGGTTGTACTGGATTGTGCCTAAAGGGTTTTTTCCGCAACAAGATACCGGCATGGTGCAAGCTATCACCGAAGGGCCACAAACAGCCTCGTTTAAGGCAATGGCGCGGCTACAAACTCAAGCTGCAGAAATCATTTCGCATCATGAGGATGTGGCGACCGTGACGTCTTTTATTGGGGTGGATGGCAATAACCCCACGTTGAACACGGGACGTATGCAGATTGCGCTGACACCGCATGCGCAACGCACAAAAACCGCGGCGCAAATTATCGAGGAGTTGGCGCGTGATTTTGGCAATGAGCCCGATTTCAGAGTGTATTTTCAGCCAATCCAAGAGCTTACGGTAGATGATCAAATCAGTCGTACTGCGTATCAAATGGCGTTGTCAGATCCCGATCCTCTTGTGCTTAATACCTGGGTACCATCGTGGTTAGAGCATTTGCAGCAGCTGCCCCAGCTGGCAGAGGTGGCAACGGACTTGCAAAGCCGAGGTCAGCAAGTGATGGTAGAGATTGATCGGGATGCCGCGGCACGGCTAGGCATCAGCAAATCCACCATTGATGATGTGTTGTACGATGCGTTTGGTCAGCGATTAATTTCAACGATTTATACGCAATCTGCTCAGTACCGTGTTGTGCTTGAGGTAGCGCCTTCTTTTAGTCAGTCTCCCGAAGCATTACGTGCTATTTATGTGCCTACGCGCTCGGGCGAAGTCGTGCCTTTGGCAGCGATTGCGCAGATGCGGCAAATGGCGGTAGAGCTGTCCATTGATCGTTTGGACCAATTTCCTGCAACGCAGTTATCGTTTAACGTGGCAAAAGGGTATTCCTTGTCCGATGCGGTGCAGGCGATACAACAAAGCGCGGCAGATTTAGGGTTGCCAGATTCCACGGAGCTGCGGTTTTTGGGGGCAGCGCAAGCGTTTGAGGCGTCGTTATCGAGCACATTATGGTTGTTGTTGGCAGCGGTGGTGACGATGTATATCGTGCTGGGGATTTTGTACGAAAGCTATATCCATCCTATTACGATATTGTCTACCTTGCCCTCAGCCACGATAGGCGCTTTAGCGGCTTTGTTAATCACAGGGCGAGAGCTCGATATGGTGGGGGTGATTGGCATTATTTTGTTAATAGGTATTGTGAAAAAAAATGCCATCATGATGATTGATTTTGCCTTGGTCGCACAACGCCAAGACAAGCTGCCCGCTCAGCAAGCCATTCACCAAGCCGCACTCTTACGCTTTAGACCTATTTTAATGACGACGTTTGCCGCGTTATTTAGTGCGATTCCCTTGATGTTAG
>JAAYRP010000079.1 GCA_012518715.1 Alcaligenaceae bacterium
AAAGGTGGTGCCCAGAAGAGGACTTGAACCTCCACACCTTGCGGTACATGGACCTGAACCATGCGCGTCTACCAATTCCGCCATCTGGGCAAATGCAACCAAAAAATTATAAACTTAGTCTTTTAAAAATGGAAGTCCCCTTTGACCAAAAAAATGACGACATCTAAACAGAACATGGACGAAGGTGCGGACCGGTATGAATTACCCCCCGACTTTGATCCTTATGTCCCCAGCCGTGAGGACATTTTAGCGTGCTTGCGTGAGCAAATGCAGCCGCTTACCTTAGAACAACTCGCGCAGCAATTGCGCATTGCTTATCCGATATCGGTGGGTGCAGAGCGCCGCTTAGCTGCCATGCAGCGAGATGAGCAAATTGACATTGACGCACAAGAGCGTATTCGTTTGAATCAGAAATCAGCTTTTATCTCTGGGCGGGTCCAAGGCCATCGTGATGGTTTTGGTTTTTTGATCCGTGATGACGGACAAACGCCGGATTTATTTTTATCTCCCCGTGAAATGATGCGGGTGCTTCATGGCGACCGGGTGCTGGTGCGCGCAAATGGGGTGTATCGTGGCAAGCCCGAGGCCATTATTGTAGAGGTCTTAGAGCGTGCAACAAATCGCTTGGTAGGGCGTTTGCATAAAGAACAGGGTATCTATACGGTTGCCCCAGAAGACCAACGTATTAAACACGATATTTTTATCGCCCCTGCTGATATTAATGGGGCTAAACCAGGGCAGGTTGTGACAGTGGAGATCACGCGACAGCCGGCGCGTCACTTGCAACCCCAAGGTAAAATTATCGAGGTGCTAGGGGAAATTGATGACCCTGGTATGGAAATTGAAATTGCGGTACGCAAATTTGATGTTCCGGTGGATTTTTCCGAGCAGACCTTGGCACAAGCAGCGAAAATCCCGCAGCAGTTACGCCCCGCAGACTACAAAAACCGCATTGATTTACGTGACTTGGCATTTATTACCATTGATGGCGAAGATGCACGGGATTTTGATGATGCGGTGTATTGTGAGCAAATCAATGTAGGACGGGGGAAGACTTATCGTAAGGGCTGGCGTTTATTGGTCGCTATTGCAGACGTTAGTCATTATGTACGCCCTAATGATGCGATTGATCAAGATGCCATTGAACGGGGCACGAGCGTGTATTTTCCACGACGGGTGATCCCTATGTTGCCAGAGTCGCTATCCAATGGAATCTGCTCCTTGAACCCAGGAGAGGATCGTTTGGTTCTGGTGTGCGATATGGTGATTCCAGGCGAGGGCGCACGCGCTGGCCGGATTACCGCCTATCAGTTTTATCCTGCGGTCATTCATTCGCATGCACGCACTACGTATACGCAAATTTGGGAAGCTATCCAACAGCCGACAGGTCCTATTGCTCAATCGCTTGGCGCGTTATTGCCTATGGTGCAAAGTAGCTACGAGCTTTTTCAGGTGTTATTGGCCCAGCGCAAAGACCGAGGAGCAATTGATTTTGATACGGTAGAAACCAAAATCATCAGTAACGAGCTCGGGCGCATTGAGCGCATTGAGCCGTTGGTACGTAATGATGCGCATAAGCTTATCGAAGAGTTTATGTTAGCGGCCAACACCTGTGCGGCAGACTTCATGACGCGGCACAAGCGTAGCGGCCTTTATCGGGTGCACGAAAGCCCTACAACAGAAAAGCTGCAATTATTTCGGGACTATTTGCGTACGCTAGGCTTACATCTTGATGGGGGCGATGAGCCTACAACCGCCGATTATGCACGGTTGATTGATCAGGCACGTGGGCGTACGGATTTCGAGATCATTCAAACCATGTGTTTGCGCTCTATGCAGCAAGCAATTTATAGCCCAGAAAATGGTGGGCACTTTGGCTTGTCCTATCCGCTTTATACACATTTTACTTCGCCAATTCGACGTTACCCTGATTTGCTCACCCATCGTGTCATTAAATCTATCTTAGCGAAAAAACGCTATGTGCCCGATATTGGGGCGGAGCCAGGGGATGAGCAGCTGAGCGCAAGGCAGCGCGAGCAATCAGTATGGGAGCGCTTGGGGGTGATGCTTTCTGCTCGTGAGCGCCGCGCTGATGAGGCTTCTTATGATGTGCAGGCTTGGCTCAAGTGTTACTTCATGCAAGATCACATTGGCGAGGTATTTAGCGGTAAAATTACCGGCGTTGCCGCTTTTGGTATTTTTATCACACTAGATAAGCTTTACGTTGAAGGCATGGTGCATGTCTCTGAGCTGGGCTCGGATTATTTTGTCTTTAATGAAGCCACACACGATTTGCGTGGTGAGCGTACGGGGATTCGTTATAAGCTGACGGATTCGGTTCAGGTTCAAGTAGCTCGAGTTAACCTTGAAACACGGAAAATCGATTTTCGTCTCATTGAGGGCAGTGCTTATAAAACACTGACTACTGGTGCAACAGAGCGTCGGGCCAGACCACAGAAAAAAGCGGCGCCAGCTAAGCCTAAAGACTTAAAGGGAACCGCGAGCGAGCGCCGTGCCGCAGCGCGCAAAGCGGCGCGTAAAGCCGCGGCAGCAGAGCGGGCGGCCGCACGTAAAGCAAAACTAAAACGAACACGACGTTAATCTCTCAAGGAAAAAAGTAGTATGTCATTACAAATGCTGGCGGGTTTTCATGCAGTGCAAGCCCGTATTCGCCATGCGCAAGAAACCATTAAGGAACTGTATGTTGAGCAGGCACGTCGTGATAAGCGCATGCAAAATTTTATTGCGCAGGCAGAGCGTGCAGGCTTGCGCTTGATCTTTGTGGATAAGCAGCGTCTAGATGCCATGGCCAAAGGCGTACGTCATCAAGGGGTGGTAGCGTTAGCCACAGAGCTGAATTTGACGTTGGATGTAGACCAATTGTTAGATGAGCTAGAAGATCAAGGCATCAAACCGTTGCTATTGATTTTAGATAGTGTGACGGACCCCCATAATTTAGGGGCATGTTTACGTACTGCTGATGCCGCTGGTGCCCATGCGGTGATCGCCCCCAAAGATCGCGCGGTGGGGCTAAACCCAACAGTACGACGCGTGGCGTGCGGGGCGGCTGAAACGTTACCCTATATCACGGTGACGAATTTAGCGCGCACGATGCGTCAGTTGCGACAGCGAGATATTTGGCTTGTAGGTACCGATGACGAGGCCGCAGCCAGCATGCACGATGTAGATGCTTGTCGAGGCATGGCGTGGGTAATGGGAGCCGAGGGCGAGGGTATGCGTCGTTTAACCCGTGAGACTTGTGATGAGTTGGTGCGTATCCCCATGTTGGGTTCAGTGGAAAGTCTAAATGTCAGCGTAGCAAGCGCTGTTTGTCTCTATGAAAGTTTACGTCAACGACAAGCAAAGTAAAAAACTTATAACCAATTTGTCTAAGCCTGAATTTTAGAATCGCGGTTTCTCACCGCATAATAAATCCATCGGTTTATCAAGTTTAGCATTAACTAGGCCGCCTGATCGCGGCCTTTTTTGGATAGCATCATGAGTGAAAACGGTTTTACCACGACTTTATTACATGCGGATCGGCGTGCGGGCACAGAGTATGGTGCGGTGCATCAGCCTTTGCACCCATCGTCTGAGTACGCTTTTGAAGACGCCCATGAATTAGCGGCTGTTTTTCAAGGTAAACCCGGTTTTAGCTATGCGCGCCAAGGTACACCAACCACGGCGGCTTTAGAACGTAAAATCACCCAAATGGAGCAAGGGGTGGGGAGCGTGAGCTTTGCGTCAGGCATGGCCGCCATTACGGCTGTTTTTTTTACTTTGTTGCGCCAAGGCGATCATCTTATTTGCAGTAAATATATTTTTGGAAATACCAATAGTGTTTTAGGCACCTTACAGCAGTTTGGGGTCGAGGTGACCTTGGTGGATGCCACCGATGTGGAGCAGGTAAAAGCCGCTTATCAACCAAACACGCGTATGGTTTTTAGTGAAACCATTGCTAACCCTGGCATTCAGTTGGCGGATTTGGCTGAAATAGGGGGGTGGTGTGAACAAAAAGGTTTATTGTTTGTGATTGACAATACATTAAGCACACCTTGGTTAGCGCCTGCCAAAAAATTTAAAGCCGGGCTGGCGATTAATTCTCTATCTAAAGCAATTGGCGGGCATGGGCATGCTCTTGGCGGCACCGTGACGGACACGGGGTTATTTGATTGGCAGCATTACCCGAATATTTTTGAAGCGTACCGTCAAGGCAACCGAGCTAATTGGGGCTTAACACAAATTAAGAAAAAAGGCCTGCGCGACATGGGGGCAGCGATGTCGTCCGATACGGCACACCGGCTAATGATAGGCGCTGAAACCTTATCCTTGCGCATGGCCAAAGCCTGCCATAATGCGCTGAGCCTAGCACGATTTTTAGCCGCGCATCCACAGGTTGTGCAGGTTCATTACCCTGGTTTGGCAAGCCATGCGCAGCATAAGCGCGCAACAGATTATTTTTCTGGTCGTTATGGGGCTTTGCTAAGTGTGGAGCTGCAGCCTCATATTGATGTTTTTGCTTTTTTAAACCGGCTGCGTGTTTTGGCTTTATCGACCCATTTGGGCGACAACCGAAGTTTGGTCTTACCCGTGGCTCATACCATCTATTACGAAATGGGTCCTAAGCAGCGGGCGCTGATGGGGATTGCCGATGGGTTGTTGCGTGTTTCTGTAGGGATAGAGGATACCGAGGATTTGATTCATGATTTCAGTCAAGCCCTTAGCGCTTTTTCGGTGTAAAAGCATAGATTTATTGTAGTTGAGCTGCTTTTGTGCCCAAGGGTGTTCACATTCTGCGCGTTAAGTGTTAAAAACACTGTATTGATGCGGCTTTCAGCATGTTTTGTCTTGACAGCGTTCACAAATCTAGGCTTAATACCGCATGGTTGCGTTTGGGGGTGAAACCGCTACCTGATCGCCGTTTCCATTTCTTTTCATCACAGCACAGTTTTTTGTGCTGTTATTCATTATTCAGGGGTAATTCTTAAATGAATAAAACCGAACTAATCGACTTTATTTCCAACAAAGCTGACTTATCTAAAGCCGAGGCAGGTCGTGCGCTAGACGCTTTTATTGATGCGGTTACCACCACACTCAAAGAAAAAGAATCCGTGACTCTGGTTGGTTTTGGTACGTTTGCTGTTTCTGAGCGTGCGGCGCGTACAGGTCGTAATCCTCGTACAGGTGAAACCATTGAAATTAAAGAGGCTATTGTGCCCAAGTTCCGTCCTGGAAAAGCCTTGCGTGACGCCGTAAACGGTTAATGCAGTTAGGGCGTAGAAATAAATGCAAAAAACGCTTGCATTTATTTTTTATACGCCCTATAATTATTTTTGTTGTCGCAGCAAACGACATGCAGCAAGACCAAATGGGTGTTTAGCTCAGCTGGTAGAGCGGCGCCCTTACAAGGCGTAGGTCGGCGGTTCGATCCC
>JAAYRP010000080.1 GCA_012518715.1 Alcaligenaceae bacterium
AACAACAACAGTATGAGCAACAAGGTATTATCCAGCATCCTGCCTGGCAAGATCAGCGCATTGCTTTTCAGCCATATCCTTATCCCAGCTATACGGTGACTCTGGTTGAGCAGCTTCAGCAAATGCGGGTAGATACGCAAAATACATTTTTAAAACAATTAGACGGTCCTCAGGTGGCTACTGATTTAGTTGATGACCGCTTTGTTAAGCAGGCTATCAATGACCTGGGAGGTCTACGAGCCTTTGGTTTAGATGATGCTTGGGAACGAACAGAATGGATCGCTTAACCTTCGTTTTCTCTCGCTTTTCACGGTGGCTCTATGGTGGAGTCGGTTTGGTGCTAGGAATAGGGATCTGGTGGTTAATGAGCCATTTACATACTGGTTTTTTAATACAGCAGCTGCGCCCAGAACCCAGTTTTCAACAGCTTCTGCAATTACTCCAAACACCGCTATTTTATGAGCACATGCTTGCTAGCTTACATCGTATAGTAGTGGGGTTAACCGGAGCCCTACTCATTGGTTTACCCATAGGACTGGTTATGGGATCTAGCCCCCTATGTCGTCGCTTATTTACTCCACTCTTTCAATTTTTACGGATGATATCACCCCTATCCTGGATGCCTATTGCAGTGATGGCTTTTGGCGTAGGCGATGCTCCCATTTATTTTTTACTGATTTTTGCTGGCCTGTGGCCCATCCTACTCAATACCGCCCAAGGCGTAGAAAAGCTCAACCCTCGCTGGCGTTTACTCAGTCGCAGCTTAAATGCCACACGCTGGGAATTTTTACGTTATATTTTGTTCCCTGCTATTCGTCATGATGTTTTTACCGGCTGCCGTTTAGCTGTAGGGGTATTATGGATTGTATTAGTACCCTGTGAGATGCTCGGCGTCAACGCTGGCTTAGGTTATTTGATTCTAGATACACGCGATCGATTAGCGTATGCAGAACTTATGGCGGTCATTTTATGCATCGGCGTACTAGGTTACACCCTAGATTCCTTATGCAGACTTGGCTTATCCCGCCACCCCCATACATAAGCGCTTAGCCAGCCACGCAAAATTAGGGTACGATTTACCTTAGGTTTCACTTTTTACTCATTACCATGACCAGCACACCTCGTCCTCTTGCTACATTACTACGCCAGCTTATTTGTGTGATCTATTTTATTGGCGGTATCGTTGGGCTCTATGTATTACTACCCCGTCTAGGTTTATTTACTAGCTCTTTATTAGCCATTACCTTATTTGCCTTAATGGTTTTCCAGAATATTGTTGCCATCTATGGCTCTATTTTATTTTGGAAAAATCAAATCAAAGGTGGCCAATGGCTCTATTGGTTATCCTGGACTAGCGTACCCGTCTTTACTTCGACCATGATTTCTTACCACAGTATTATTGGACTCGGTGTCGTGCCTTTAATGCGTCTCGAACCAGGCAACTATGGTATGGATATAGTATTTAGATTCGGGTACGCAGGTGCTCTTAAGTGGTTCCCTACCTTAGATATTTTTCAGTTGGGCATTAACCTCGTGCCGTTACTCTTTATTGCTATAATTAGTCAATTAATTAATATCAACGCTCACATTGATAACAATTAAATACTAAAAAAATGTAAAAGCACCTTGTGTTTCCTTTTTTAACGTTCCACAATAAATACACGTGAATACAAAAAAGGAAACACGATGAAACGCAAACTCGCTTATTTAACTGCTGTATTAGCCACTGCAGGACTGGCAGCTTGCTCTGCCCCTTGACATCCTCCCCGGCCTGAAGGCCGAAGATTCCTACGGCGCTCAGGGGCGGCATTGAGCCACTCCTGAGTCGCTTCGGTGGGTTCCTGGGCCGAGTGCGCAACCGCTGCTCGTATCTCCACAGGCGTTACTTCCGGCATGCCCTGCCGTAGGCTGCCTTGGTTGTCGGCAGCAATGCCAT